>SYDD01000214.1 GCA_005786775.1 Opitutaceae bacterium | reverse complement strand
GTCCGGGTGGGAAATGATCGCGAAGGTGCGACGGCGGGCGATTTCGGCGGCGGGAGTCAAGGGACGGGAGCCGGCGAGCAAACGCCCGGGCGCGGGCGCAGGGAAGCGGAAAATGGCGTGTTCGCGGTTTGACCCGCCCGCGCGGGGGGCTCCTGCTGGCTGGGTTCCGCCGATGTCCGCCCCCGCCGACCCGTTCCGCGACGCCCGCGACTCTCGCGGGGTCCTCCGTTGCCCGTTCCACGGCGAAGAGATCACGATGATCCTGCGGCACGCGGACGTCCGCGCCGCGGCGCGCGACTGGGAACAGTTTTCCTCGGACGCGCCTTTCCGCGTCCCGATTCCCTCGGAGGAGGCGGTGCGCTCGATGCGACAGCTTCCGATCGAAACCAACCCGCCGGAGCACGGGGAGTACCGGGCGCTGGTGGAGCCCTTCTTCGAACGGGCGAAGGACCCCGCGGTGATTGCCCGGGTGGAAGCCTTGATGGCGCGGGAACTGGAACCGCTGCTGGCGGGGCGGCCGACCGAGGTCGTCCACGGCTTCGCCTTGCCGGTGCAGTCCCGCGCGCTGACGCACCTGCTCAATGTGCCCGAGGCTGAGGCGGACATCTGGATCGGCTGGGGCATTCACGTGTTCAAGGTCACCGGCGGCGAATTTAAGCAGGGCACGGTGCTGGAGGACTATCTGGCGCGGAAGTTCGACGAGGCGGAGCGCCGGCCTGGGGAGGATTTCTTCAGCGCGCTGGCCACGGGCGAGTTTCGCGGGCGGAAGCTGACCCGCGCGGAGCAGATGGGCTTCGCCAACCTGGCCTTTGCTGGGGGACGCGACACCATCATCCACACCATCTGCTGCGCGCTGGCGTACCTTGCCGCGCGGCCGGAGGACCTCGAGTTTCTCCGCGCGGACCCGCGCCGCATCGTGCACGCCGCGGAGGAGTTCTTTCGGGTTTTCATGCCTCTCACCCACATCGGTCGGGTGTGCCCGGCCGGGGCCGAGGTGCACGGGGTAGCGGTGCCCCCGGGGGAACGCGTCTCGCTCTGCTGGGCCTCGGCGAACTTTGATGCCGCCGCGTTCCCGGAGCCGGAGCGGGTGAAGCTAGACCGAAAACCTAACCCTCATCTCTCGTTTGGCTTCGGGCCGCATCTCTGCCTCGGGGCGCCCCACGCCAGACTCATCCTACGGACTTTGCTTCGGTTGTGCTGCGAGCGCGTCCGCCGCGTCTCGGTGGTCGCGGCGCGGGAGCGGGTGGAACGGGAGGCGGGTTACGAACGGCCGCTCGGCTTCGAATCGCTGGAGCTGCGCTTGGATCGCATTTGAGTGGCGCCGCGGGCGGAAGCCCGCATCGTCCGGCGCGTGTCCGTCGCGCCCTTCCTGAAGCTCCGCCCCAACGTCCGTCCGCGTGCTCTCCAGGGACATCCCTGGGTCTTCACCAACGAGGTCGAGGCTCCGCTTGCGCCCGAGTTCGATGGCGAGGTCGTCGAGTGCCGCGACCGGACCGGACGGTTCATCGGGACGGGCATCCATAACTCCCGTTCTCAGATTTTGTGGCGTCGCCTGAGCCGTGACCGGGTGACGTTGGACGCCGACTACCTGCGCGGAGCTTTGACGCGGGCCGTCGCCCGCCGGTCGCCTGAGGCGGCGCGCCGGTTGGTTTGGAGCGAGTCGGATGACCTCCCCGGTGTGGTGGTGGACCAATTTGACGATGCCGTGGTGGTGCAGCTCCAAACCCTCGCGATGGAGCGGCGCGCGGGGCTCATCGGGGATTTGCTCGCGGATTTGCTTAGGCCGGCGGAGGTAATCTTCCGTAATGACGCGCCGATCCGGCGGCTGGAGGGCCTGCCCTTGGAGGTGCGAACGCGTTCTGGTCGCCCGTGGGAGGCCCGGTGGGTGCGGATCGGAGGGTTGGAGTACTGGCTCGACCTGCAGGCGGGGCAAAAGACCGGTTTCTATCTGGACCAGCGATTCCAGCATGCCGCGGTGGCGCGCCACTGCGCGGGGGCCCGAGTGCTGGACGCTTTCTGCAACCAAGGCGCATTCGCCCTGCAGGCCGCGCGGGCCGGGGCGCTGGAGGTGCTGGGCCTCGACAGCGCGGAGGACGCGGTGGCGGCGGCGCGGCGCAACGCCGAACGCAACGGGCTGAAGGCGGAGTTCCAGGCGGCGAACGTCTTCGACTGGTTCAATGATCCGGCGCGCGGCATCGAGCCGCTGTGGGACGTGATCATCCTCGATCCGCCCCCTTTCGCCAAATCCCGCTCCGCGCTGGAGGGGGCGCTGCGCGGTTACAAGGAGATCAACCTGCGCGCGGTGAAGCGACTGGTGCCTGGAGGCCTGCTCGCAACCTACACCTGCTCCCACCACATGCAGGACGCGGAGCTCCGGCACGTGCTCTCGGAGGTGGCGGCGGATTCCCGGCGGCGCCTCCGGATCGTCGAGTGGGCCCACCAACCGCCCGATCATCCGGTCCTCGCGACGATGCCGGAAAGCGAGTACCTGCGCGGCTACCTGCTGCGGGCGGAATAAGAGCTGGTTGGCCCCGCCTCAGCGCAGGCTCTGGTCGAGCTGGCGGCGCATCGCGCGCAACTCGTCCAACTGACGCTGCAGCGCCTTCTTCTCCTCGGGCTGCTGGGCGATCGCGATCTGCTCGATCAGGTCCTTTTCCGCCTCGAGGAGCTCCACCCGCTCGACGGCGACGCGTTGGCGGAAGGCGGCCGAGTTGCCGCCGAAGATCGAAAGTGTGCGGCTGACCTTGGCGTCATTCAGCGCCTGATCCGTCTCCGTGGACTTGAGGTTGCGGCGTTCCCGCTCGATCGCCTGCTCCTGCTGGTTGAGTTCCTGGGCGAGGCGGTAATCGCGCTCGGAAAACTTGCCCTTGCGCACCTCGACCTGTGGGAGCACCGCCGGGGCGTCGGCCGCAGCCGAGGCGGCGGGGGTTGCGGCGACCGAGGGAACGGATGCTTCTGTCGTGGTCGCGGCGGGCTTGGCCGGGACGGGGGAAGCCTTGGGCGCCGTGCGGGCGCTCTCCGCCATCCGGGCCCGGAGGGCCTCTTTAGCCGTGGACTTTGGGGCGGGC
Organism: Opitutaceae bacterium; assembly: GCA_005786775.1. Taxonomy (GTDB): domain Bacteria; phylum Verrucomicrobiota; class Verrucomicrobiia; order Opitutales; family Opitutaceae; genus ER46. Next base: position 1,101 of record SYDD01000214.1, on the reverse strand, counting down.
TCCTCCGCGCCCGATAGCCCAGGCGCCACCGAAAGCAGAAGCAGGGATACAAAGGCCTTCATCAGGTTCATTCGTGATCTTAACCTGGCCGGCCCGCGCTGTCGAGGCGGGCCGAGGTTTGCAGAGGGGAAGCACGGAGCGCGGGCCGGCGGAAGAGCCGGCCCCGCCCCGCACCCTCGGAATCAGAGGCCCTTGAGCATCTTGCCCCCGTAAATCGCGCTGGCGCCGAGGTCCTCCTCGATGCGGAGGAGCTGTTTGTACTTGGCAACGCGGTCGGTGCGGCAGAGGGAGCCCGTCTTGATCTGGCCGGCGTTGGTCGCGACCGCGATGTCCGCGATAGTCACGTCCTCGGTCTCGCCCGAGCGGTGGCTGATCACGGCGGTGTAACGGGCCTCCTTGGCCATCTCCACGGCGTCGAGGGTCTCGGTGAGGGAGCCAATCTGATTCACCTTCACGAGGATCGAGTTGGCGGTGCCAGTCTCGATACCCCGCTTGAGGAACTGGGTGTTGGTCACAAAAAGGTCATCTCCGACCAGCTGCACGCGGTCGCCGATGGCGTCGGTGAGCTTCTTCCAGGTGTCCCAATCGCCCTCCGCGCAACCGTCCTCGATCGAGATGATCGGATACTTGGCGGTGAGGCGGCGGTAGAACTCGACCATCTCGTCGCCGGAGAGCACGTCACCGGAGGACTTCTTGAAGACGTAAGCCTTCTTCTCCTTCACGTAGAACTCGGAGGCGGCTACGTCGAGGGCAAGGTGGATGTTACGACCGAGCTTGTAGCCGGCGCCCTTCACCGCGAGCGCGATGGCATCGAGCGCCGCCTCAGTGGATTCCAGCTTCGGGGCGAAACCGCCCTCGTCGCCGACGGCCGTAGCGAGGCCCTTTTCTTTGAGGACTTTCTTCAGCGAGTGGAATACCTCGCACCCCATCCGAAGGCCTTCCGAGAAGGAACGGGCGCCGGTGGGCATGATCATGAACTCCTGGAAGTCGATCGGCGCGTCCGAGTGGGCGCCGCCGTTCATAATGTTCATCATCGGCACGGGCAGCACCTTGGCATTGGGGCCGCCGATGTACTTGTAAAGGGGCTGTCCGAGAGCGCGC
>SYDD01000213.1 GCA_005786775.1 Opitutaceae bacterium | reverse complement strand
GGCTCAGGTCACCTTGACCTCGAGCGCTTTCGGCTTGGCCGCGGGAACCTTGGGCAGGTGCACCCGCAGCACCCCCTCGACGAACTCCGCCTTCACGTCGGCGGCCGAGGCGTCCTCGGGCAGCGAGAAGCTGCGCTCGAAGGCGCCGTAGGCCCGCTCGACGCGGTGGAACTTGCGGCCCTTCTTCTCCTCCTCGAGCTTCCGCTCGCCGGAGACGGACAGGACGCCGTTCTCCACCGTCACCTTCACATCCTCCTTCCGCATTTCCGGCAGCTCGGCCTTGATGAGGTACTCCTTGTCGTCCTCGGTGATGTCCACCGCGGGCGACCAGTCGGCCAGGGCCAGCGCTTCCCCGCCGTCGCCCCAGTTGAGGCGGGCGGGCGCCCGGTTGAAGAACGAGGACAGGCGGCTGTGCATATCCTCGAGTTCCCGGAACGGATCCCAACGTGTCAGCATGGTCATGATCTGTGCTCCTATGATGCCGGGCCGGAAAGGACCCGTCACCCCCGGCCCGGCCGGGAGGCGGACGGGGCGCCGCGGAAGGGCGGCGTCTCTGCCCGCAATTAAGCCTGCCGGGAGCCCGGCGCAACCGGCGCGGCGGATTCCAGCGCCGGGCCGCCGAGCTCCTCGCGCACGTGGTAACGCTGGCGGGCGCGCACGACCTGGTAGGTGCGGCCGACGTATTCCCCGATCAGCCCGATGCCGACCATCGTGACGCTGATGAGGAAGAACAGGATGCCGAAGAGGGTGAACAGGCCGCCCTCCTCGGGCCCCACGAAGATGCGGCGCGCGGCGAGGATCAGCACCAGCAGGAAGCTGCCCGCCGCGCTGCACAGCGCGAACATCGTGAAGATCTGCAGCGGCGCGAGGGAGAAGCCGGTGATCAGGTCAAAGTTCAGCCGGACCAGCCGGTAGAACGAGTAATTCGACACGCCCGCGTGGCGCTCCTCGTGCCGCACGCCCACCTCGGCCGGCCGCGACGCGAAGCTGTAGGCGAGCGCCGGGATGAAGGTGTTGATCGCCCCGCTGCGCACGATCGCCTCCACGATCCCCCGGCGGTACGCCCGGAGCATGCAGCCCTGGTCCGTCATCCGGATGCTGGTCGTCCGCTCGCGCACGAAGTTGACCAGCCGCGAGGCCCAGGTGCGGAACCAGGAGTCGCGCCGGTCCAGCCGGTAGCCGCCGACGTAGTCGTGCCCCGCGTCGATCCGCGCCAGCAGCAGCGGGATCTCCTCCGGCGGGTTCTGCAGGTCGGCGTCGAGCGTCACGACGATCGCGCCCCGCACCCGCTCGAAGGCGGCCAAAATCGCCATATGCTGGCCGTAGTTGGCGTTGAAATCGATGACGCGCGTGACGTCCGGCCGGGCCGCGTGCTGCGCGCGCAGGAGCGCCAGCGAGCCGTCGGCGCTGCCGTCGTTGGTGAAGAGCACCTCGTAGCTCCGCCCCAGCGCGTCGAGCACCGGGTACAGGCGCGCGAACAGCACCGGCAGGTTCAGCTCCTCGTTGTAGACGGGGATGACGACCGAGAGCTCGGGGGTGGCGGCGGGCACGGCGGCGGCGGGGTTCAGCGGCGGTGGGCGCGCAGGATTGTGGTGAGCTCCCCCGCCACCCGCTCGACATCGGCGGGACTCATCGCGGGGAACAACGGGAGCGTGAGCAGCGAGCGGCCCAACCGCTCCGCGACCGGGAAGTCCCCCGGCTTCCAGCCGAGCCGGCGGTACACGGCGAAGAGATGGATCACGGGGTAGTGCACGCCCGAGCCGATGCCCGCCGCCTGCAGGGCCGCCATCACGCCGGCGCGGTCGACGGTCAGCCGCTCCAGCGGCAGCGCCACCTGGAACATATGCCAGTTGGTCTGCGTGAAGTCCGCCGGCGGCAGGCCCAGCCCCAGCTCGCGCAGCTCGGGCGTGTCGAGCAATTCCAGGTAACGCCGCGCCAGCTCCCGCCGCCGGGCGTTGAACTCGTCCAGCCGCGGCAGCTGCCCCAGGCCCACGCGCGCCGCGACGTCCGTCAGGTTGAACTTCCCGCCGACGACCTCCACCTCCATCCCGTCGAGCCCGCTCCGCACGACGCCCTGCAGCCGGTACTGCTCGGCCAGCCGCGCCTCGCGGTCGTCATTGAGCACCAAGGCGCCACCCTCGATGGTCGTGACGTTCTTGTTGGGGTGGAAGCTGAAGGAGACGAAGTCGCCGGCGGCCCCAATCGCGCGCCCCGCCCACGTGCTCCCCAGCGACTGCGCCGCGTCCTCGATCACCCGCAGGCGGTGGCGCGCCGCCAGCGCGTGGAGGCGGTCCCGGTCGACCGGGAGCCCCGCGAGGTCCACCGGCAGCAGGGCGCGGGTGGCGGGCGTGACGGCGGCCGCGGCGCGGTCGAGGTCGATCAGGCGCGTGACCGGGTCGACGTCGACGAACACCGGCCGGGCGCGCACGGCGAGGATCACGTTGCTGGTGGCGACCCAGGAGAGCGGCGTGGTGATCACCTCGTCCCCCGGCCCGATGCCCGCTATACGGAGGGCGACCTCCATCGTGCAGGTGCCCGAGTTGAAGGCGCGCACCGGGCGCCCGCCGCACCGGGCCGAGAGCTGGGCCTCGAACTCGCGCACCTTCGGGCCCGAGGTGATCCAGCCGGAGCGCAGCACGTCCGCGACGCCGGCGATGGTCTCCTCGTCGATGGTCGGGCGGGTGAGGGGCAGGAAGGGGGCGGCCATTTCAGGGCTGGTTGCTGATGAGCGCGTGCACGGGGGTGGACGCGACCGTATGGTAGGTGAGGCCGCCGGGAGCAAACGCGGAACGGGGGTGGTCGAGCTCGCGGCGGCGGATCACGACCCACACGCGCCCGGGACCGCCCCACCGGCGCCGCAGTTCGTCCTCGTCGATGAAGCGGCGGGCTCGCTCCGCCGGGTCGAGGAACTGCACCTGCAGCTCGTCGACGTAGCTCACCAGCCCGACCTCGCGGCCGGAGTAGTAAACGAAGTCGTGGTAGAACGCCCAGTAGTGGAACACCTCGTCCGCCGGCCGCAGCAGCGGGCGGGCCGCCAGGGCCAGGTCACGCGTGCCGGCCCGCTGGAAGACCGGGGCCGCGACAACCACGGTCACGAGAAAGAGGACGGTCACGCCGCCCAGGGCGCCGAGCCCCGCCGCCACCCCGCGCCGCGCCGCCGCCCAGGCGATTCCCGCCGCGCCGAGCCCGAGGGCAACCGCGAGGGAAAGGGCCAGCGGCGGCAGCCCCGCGACCTGCGAGGCGCCCCGCACCAGCCCGGGGCGGAAGGCCACGACCACGAGGGCGACCGCCAGCAGCAGGTAACCGGCGGCGCCGATCCGCAGCCCCGTGCGGAGCGGGGCCGGATCCCCCGCCTCCCAGCGTCGGGCGAGCCACGCGCCGACCAGCACGGCCAGCGCGGGATAGACCGGCAGGATGTAGGGGATGAGCTTCGAGCGGGAGAGGGAGAAGAAGAGGACGATGAACGCGACCCAGAGGACAAGGAACCAGCCGACGCCGTTCTCGCGGCGCCGTGCCCAACCGCCGGCGAGGGCGGACCGCACCGCGGGCACGAGAAAGCCGACCCAGGGGAAGATCCCCGCCAGCAGCACCGCCCCGAAGAACCACCACGGCTCCCCGCGGAGGTGCGTATCGGTGGTGAACCGTTCCCAGTGCTCGCGGATGAAGTAGAACCGGGCCCAGCCGTCGTGGCGTTGCGCGGCCAGCAGGTGCCACGGCGCGGCGATGAGCAGGAAGAGCGCGGCGCCGGAGGGCAGGTGCAGGGGGCGCAGGCGGCGCCACTCGCCCAGCAGCAGCAGCCAGAGGAACATCACCGCGCCGGGGATCAGGAAGCCAATCAGCCCCTTCGACAGGGTGGCCAGCGCCGCCGCGGCATAGAGCCCGAGGAACAGTGTGCGCCGGCGCGGGCCCGGGGGCTCGTGGACGCCGAGCAGGAAGCAGACGAGCGCCGCCGCCATCAGCATCGCCACCGGCATATCCAGCAGCAGCACGCGCGAGAGGGTGAAATGGATCAGGCAGGTCGCGAGCACCGCCGCCGCGGCCAGCCCCGCCCGCCGCCCGTGCAGGCGCCGGCCCGCCGCGTACGCCAGCAGCACCCCGCCGAGGCCGAACAGCGCGGGGGTCAGCCGCGCCGCGAATTCCCCGGGTCCGAACAGCACCCGGCTCAGCCCCACCGTCCAGTACACCAGCGGCGGCTTCTCGAAGTACGGGATCCCGTTGAGGTGCGGGACCACCCAGTCGTCGCGCCCCAGCATCTCCCGCGGAATGCCAGCGTAGCGCGACTCGTCCGGGTTCGCGAGCGGCAGCCGCCCGAGCAGCAGGAAGTTCAGCGCGCCGGCGAGCAGCGTCACTAGGAGCAGGTCGCGCGCCCAAGAGGGGGCCGGCGCAGCGGGGGCGGGGTCGGCGGGAGGCGGCATCGGCGGCGGACCGCGGAGCCTCGGCGGGCCCCGGGCGCCGCGCCACCCTTTTCTGGTGAATTCACGGTGAAACCCGGCGCGGAGTTTCCTCGGCCGGCCCCGCGCCGCGAATTTGCTCGCCCCCCGCGACGCCCTCCATCCCATCGCGGGATGGCGGTCGCCCGGCCCTTCACCTTCCTCTGCGGCGCCGACGACTTCCTCGTCGGCCGCTTAGCGCGCGAACGCTTCGACGCCCTCGCCGCCGAGGTGCCGGACGAGTTCGCCCGCGAGGTCGTCAATGGCTTTGCCGGCAACGTCGGCGAGGCCGCCGCCGCCGTGAACCGCTTCCGCGAGGCGGTGCAGACCGTGGCGATGTTCGGCGGCCGCCGGCTCGTGTGGCTCAAGGACGTGAACTTCCTCGCCGACAGCGTGACCGGCCGCGCCGAGGGCACGCTCCGGGCGGTTGAGGACCTGCAGCAGTTGCTGGCCGCCGTGAATCCGGAAGAGACTCTCGTGCTGGTGAGTGCGAGCCCGGTGGACCGGCGGCGGTCCTTTCCCAAGTGGTGCGAGAAGCAGGCGGACTTCACGCTGGTGGGCGGGGACGGCGAGGCCGGGGGCGACGCGCTCGCGGCGGTGGCGCGCGCGGAAGCCCAGGGGCTCGGGTCGCGCTTCGAGCCGGGCGCGGTGGAACTGCTGCTCGCCAAGGTGGGAGCCAACACGCGCCTGCTGGTGGAGGAGGTCAACAAGCTGGCCGCCTACGCCGGCGAGGGCGAGGCGATCACCGAGGCGCACGTGGCGGAGCTCACGCCGAACGCCGCGGAGGGCGACTTCTTCGAGTCGGCCGAGGCCTTCTTCAGCGGGGACCTGCGCTGGACGCTCGCCGCGCTCGGCCGCCACTTCTTCGCCGGCGGGGACGCCCGGCCGGTGATCTCCGCCCTGCAGAACCGCAACCGGATCTTGTTGCAGGTGCGCGCGCTGCTCGACGCCGGCGAGGTGCGCCTCGGGCCCCGGGGGCTCGACGGGATGCCGCGCGCCGCCGCGGCCTTCGGGCGGCATTTCACCGGTGCCACCGAGAAGAGCTCGTTTAACCTCTTTAGCCAGAACCCCTGGTATGTCGGTAAACTCGCCGGCGGCGCCCGGCTACCCTCGCTGCGCCGACTGATCGACAACCAGCGGGAGTTCCTCCACGCCTTTGCCGAGATCATCCGACGGCCCGACGAGCAGGAGGCCGTGCTGCGCGACCTCGCCGTCCGCTGCCTGCCCGAGCCTGCCGCCCCCGCCCAACGCACCCCTGTCCCGTCTTGAAAGCTCCCCCCGCCATCCCGGCCGCCCCCGCGGCAGCCATCCCGAACGTGCTCGCCGAGCGCTACGCGTCGCCAGCGATGCGCGACCTCTGGTCCCAGCACGGCCGCGTCGCCCTCGAGCGCGCCTTCTGGATCGCGGTGATGAAGGCCCAGCGCGACCTCGGCGTGCCGATCCCCTCCGAGGCCATCCGCGACTACGAGCGCGTCCGCGACCGGATCGACCTCGAGGCCATCGCCGCCCGCGAGCGCGTCCCGCTCCACGACGTCAAGGCCCGCATCGAGGCGTTTTCCGGCCTCGCC
>SYDD01000212.1 GCA_005786775.1 Opitutaceae bacterium | reverse complement strand
GCCGGGATGGCCTTCATCGAGACCGCGGTGAAGAGCGGCCGGGCCGGTGCGAAGTGGGTCCGCTTCCCCAAACTCTGAGCGGCCTCCGCAGGCTCGTGGCGGCCGGCCTTCTGGTCACGGCCGCCGTTGCCACGCCGTACCCCAAGCCCGCGCCTGCCGCGCAGTTCCCGGAATTCAAGCTGCCCGACCGCCAGGGACACGCGTGGCGCGCTGCCCGCGAGGACTGGGAGGGCGCGCGCCGCCGCGTGCGCGAGGATCCCGACTGGGCCGAATGGGTCCGCCGCGAGCGGGCCGAGGTCGAGCGCTGGCGCGCCCGCCACCACGACCGCGTCGAATGGCTTCCAGGCTGGTCGCACGACGGCGTTAGCCCCCAAGACGGTTCTCGGCTCGTCTGGAACGACCGGATCCCGCGCGAGGAGGTTCAGTTCTTCTCCAGCCCGTCTGATCCTGAGGTAGAAATCACGCCAAAGCTGCACGCTTGGTGGGTCGTCACCTTTCGGGGTCATCACGTCGAAATGCTGGTCCGCGCTGCGCGGCTGTACCAGCTGAGCGGCGACGAGGCGCTCGCCGATTGGGTGCGGGGCCAGCTGGACTTCTATGCGGACAACTTTCTGCGTTGGGAGCCGCAGCGGCCGGGCCATCCGGCGCGCCTGTTCTGGCAGACGCTGACCGAGGCGACCAATCTGGTGAAATTCACCGAGGCGGTGCGGCTGCTCGGGCCCGCCGCGCCGCCGGAACAGCGGGCCGCGTGGCTCCGCCAGTTCTTCCTCCCCGAGGTGCGCGCCCTCAATTCGACCCAGCAGGCGATCCACAACATCGCCGTCTGGCAGCGCTGCGCGGTGGCACAAGTGGCGCTGCTGTTCGGGGACAACGACCTCTGGCGCGAGGCCCTTGATGGGCGTTTCGGGCTGCGCGCCCAGCTAGCCGAGGGCGTCACTGGGGACTACCTCTGGCAGGAGCAATCACTTGGTTACAACAGCTTTGTCCTGCGGGCCGTGCATTCGCTCGCGGTCGCCGCGGGGTTGGCGGGCCGAGCCCGGGAACTCGAGCCGGAATTAGCCATCGCCCACAACCTGCTGCTGGCGCCGCTGGTCCTACGTTTTCCTAACGGCGAGCTGCCCAATCCTGCCGACAGCGGGCGCATCGGCCGCGCCCCGGCCCCGGACCTGTTCGCGGAGGTCTACCGCGTCTTCCCCACGCCGCTGGGCCTCGAGGAGGCGGGCCGCGGCCGCGATTGGAACACGCTCCTCGACCCGCCGGCCCGCCCTCCGGCGGCGGTGCCGCTGCCCGAGGTCACCAGCCGCAGCCTCGCATCGAGCCGGATGGCCGTCCTCCGCGGCGGCGGCTGGCAGGTGTTCTTCCACTATGGCCAGCTGACCCGCACGCACAGCCAGGCCGAGGCGTTGAACTATTCCGTGTACTGGGGCGAACGCGCGCTGTCGCGCGATCCGGGCACCGTCGGCTATGGCTCCCCGTTGCACCGCGGCTACTACGCGCGCGCGCTGAACCATAACGTCCCCCTCGTGGAAGGGGAGGGGCAGCAGGGGCACGCGCCGGGGGAGCTGGTGTCGTTCGCGCCCGAGGCCGTGGCGGCCGCGCAACCGGCCTACCGCCCCGGGGTCCGGGCGGCGCGGGCCCTCGCATTGCGGGACGGGACGCTGGTGGACACGGCGGAAGTCACCTCCACGACCGGTCCGCGGCGGTTGGGGTTGGCCCTGCATTTTCAGGGACGGGTGCGCCTGCCGGGGAGCTTCCGCGCGGCGGCGGACTGGGCCACGGGCCGGCCGGAGGAATTCGGCTATTGGACCGACGTGACCGTCCGGGAATTCAGCGGGGAGGTGCGCTTCGAGGTGGATCTGGGCGGCGGGGCGCGAGTCCCGGTGTCCATCGCGGTGCCGGGGAGCTTCCGCCTCTGGCAGGGCAGTTCGCCGGATGTGCCGCCGCGGCGGCGGGAGAGCCTTTACCTTGAGCTGGTCGAGCCCGCGGCGGCGGCCACCTTCGTGACCAAGTTCCGTCCCCCGGCGGGCGCGGCGCGTTAGGCGCGCGTCACGGGGGCGTCAGGGTCGCGTCGTCCGGAGTGCCGAAGCGGCGGTCCGGCCCGGCGCTGGTGATCTCCATCCGCTCGCCGCTGAGCTGGTGAAAGCGGTAGGCCGTGCCCCAGCGGTCCTGCAGTTCCCCCTTGGCGTTGAGGGCGGGGTGACGGCGGGGAACGAGGGCGAGCTCGAGGCGGTTGGTGCCGAGGAGGGCCGTGGTGATGTCGGCGTTCTCGCCCACCGGGTTGCCCTCGCGCGGGAAATTCGTGCGCCACGTGTCGAAGAGTTCCTGCAGCACCTCGAGGTCGGCGGCGACCGTGCCGCCGGGCGCGTTGAGGCGGGCGGCGATCGGGAAGGCGGCCGGATCGTAGGGTGCGTCCGCGGGGGTGGCGGTTCCAGCCGGGGCGGGGGCCGCGGGTTCCGCCCCGGCGCGGGGGGCGGATTTCCCGGCGGGTGGGGCTGCCGGGAGTGGCGCGGTGGGGCTGACGGCCGGGGGTGCGGCCGGAGCCGGAGCCGGAGCGGGTGCGGCGGGTGGGGCGGCGGGCGGGCGGGTCCAGAACCACAGTCCCGCCGTGAGCAGCACGAGCAGGACGGCGGTGAGGGGGGAGCGGAAGCGCACGCGGCCTTAGACGAAGCCGAGGTTGGGCTTGGCGAAGCGGCCGAGGTTGGGGAACACGATGGGCAGGTCCGTCGCGCTGACCCCGAACCAGGACGCGAGCGTGGCGGAGTATTCGTCCACGCTGGTGGTCGGGATCCACATCCCGCGCGTGCCGGCGTCATCCGGGCCGCGGATCGTGAGGTCGGCCATCCGGCCGTAGATGTCCCCGCCCTTGACAGCGCCGCCGACGACGAAGTGGTTGGAGCCCCAGCCGTGGTCGGAGCCGTCGCCGTTCGTGTTGTAGGTGCGGCCGAAGTCGGAGGCGGTGAAGAGCGTGACCTGGTCGGCGCAGCCGAGCTCGACGGTCGCGCGGTGGAAGGCGGCGACGCTGCGGCTGATGTCCGCGAAGAGGTTGGCGTGGGCGCCGAGCTGGGCGTCGTGCAGGTCGAAGCCGCCGATGCGGGCGAAGTAGATCTGCCGTTTCAGGCCGAGTTGCGGGGCGGAGGCGATCAGGCGGGCGATCGTGCGCAGCTGCTGGCCGAGGCCGGTGCCGGGGAAGGCGGTGGTGAAGGGTGCGTTGCCGGAGAGGACGCCGCTGATCAGGGCGCTGTCGGCGATGGCGTTCTCGGTGACGCCGGAGAAGGCGGCCTCGAAGAGGTTGGCGTTCTGGCGGGCGAGCAGGTCGTTCTGGGCGGCCCGGCGGATATTGGCGGGCACGCTGGTGCCGGCGGCGGCGGAGAGGGACACGGCGCCGCCGGGGTTGACGGCGAACTGCACCACGCGTTTGCCGACCTGGAACGAGTTCTGCCCGTTCAGGCTGATCGACATCGAGATGCTCGTGTTGCCGTTGAGCGCGTGCGTGAGGTCGGCGACGCGGCCGCCCCAGCCGGTGGCGAACGGCTTGTCCGCGATGCTGCTCTGCCACTCGACCTGCTGGTCGTTGTGCGAGAAGAGCTGCGGGGGCAGCGGGACCGAGCGCGAGGTGTACTGCGCCTTGGTCGTGGGCACCACCAGGGTCCCGACGTTGCCGAGGAGGGCCATCTTGCCCTGGTCGAAGAGCGCCTTGAGGCCGGTCGTGTTGGTCCCGGCGACGTCGGCGTTGAGCGAGGAGTGCATGCCCCAGCCGCGGCCGTCGTTGGTGGCGGGCTTGATCTCGAGCAGCTGGGAACGGGGCAGGGCGATCGCGCCGCGGCCGGCCGCGGACGCGTAGGCGTTGTAGCCCGCCGTGTCGAACGGCACGATCATGTTGTTGGCGTCGTTGCCGCCCGCGAGGAACAGGCAGACGAGGGCCTTGAAGTCGGAGGGGAGGTTGCCGGCGCGCGCGGGGGGCTGGGGGCCGTTCCCGGGGCTCGCCACGGCGCCCATCATCCGGAGCTGGGCGAGCGTGGACAGCATGCCGGTCGCGGTGACCGCGGCGCAGCACTGGCCGAGGAACTGGCGGCGGACCGGGTCGAAGGCGGGATTCTTGGGATTCATGGCGGGGTTACTTCTGGACGGCGCCGTGGGGGGAGGTGAGGACGAGGTAGAGGGCCGAGCGGACGCGCTCGATGTCGTTGGCGGTGGCGGTGCCCGTGCCGGCGGGCAGCGCGTTGACCGCCGCAACCACGCGCTCGCGGGCGGCGGCGGGCATCATCCCGCCGGTGAGCAGCAGGCTCAGCCGGTCGACCAGCTGCGCCGGGGTGCGGGTCAGCGGGTACAGAGAGGCGATATTCAGGCCCACGACCTGTTGCGCGGCGTCGGTGGTCGAGCGGGTGGTGTAGATGTAGTTGTAGTAGAGGTTCGGCTGGGTGAGCGCCGTGGTGTCGTTCAGGATCTGGTACTCCGGCGCGTAGAGGCCGGCCTCGGCGATCGCCCCCGGGAGCACGAAATTTGGCTCGAAGAAGTTGAACACCGTGTCGGCGCGGAGGGCGGCCTGCCCGAGGGAGCCCTCGGGGTTGAAGATCGGGAAGCGGCCGGAGTTCGAGCCGCCGCCGAAGGCGCGGAGCAGGCCGGTCGTGACCAGGAGCGGCTCCTTGAGCTTGCCGAAGGTGGCGGTGGCCGCGACGGCGGGCGAGCGGGCCTCGTAGTCGAGCAAAATGGCGCGGACCACGGCCCCGAGGTCGCCGCGGACGCCGGCGCCGTTGTTGGCGAAGGCCTGCGCGACCCGGTACACGTAGCCGGGGCTGGGGTTGCTGGTGACCAGGCGCTGGATGAGCTGGCGGCTGATGAAAGGCCCGGTGTTCGGGTGCCTGACCAGCGCGTCGAGCGTGTCGGCGAGGTCCTTCATCCCGCCCTGGCCCGCGGGTAGCGTGCGGCCGCCGACGATCGTCTTCGCGGTGTCGTCGTGAAAGGCGGGCCAGAGCATCATCGGGTCGATGTAGTTGCCGGCGCTGCCGCGGAAGAGGGCGGCGTTGGCGGTGGCGTCGCGGGTGGCGTTGGCGTAGCCGAAGCCGGTGAAGACCTTCGCGGTCTGGACGATCGTCTCCTGAGTGTAGGTCGGAATCGGCTGGCCGGAGGGGTCGAGGCGCAGCGTGCCGTCAGGATTCAGCTCGTGCAGGCCGATGGTGAACAGCTGCATCACCTCGCGCGCGTAGTTCTCATCCGGGAGCGAGGTGGGCAGGCCGGCCGCGTTGAAGGTGGCCTTCGCGCTGCGCAGCGAGCTGAGATAGATGCCCATCATCGGGCTGAGGCTCACCTGCTCCAGCAGGTCGCGGAAGTTGCCGAAGGCGTGGTTGACGAGCAGGTCGTAGTAGTTGGCGGCCCCCTCCTGCCACGCGGCGATCGTGCCGTTGCGGTCGGAGATCACGAGGATCTGGCTCAGGGCGAAGGCCACGCGCTGGCGCAGCTGGTCCGGGCCCTCGACGGAATTCTTCCACCAGGCCGCCTGGCGGTGCGGGCCGCCGGGCCGCTGGTAGGCGAGAGTCACCGGGTCGCGGTTGCCGTTGCCGCCGATCGTCTGGTTGCGGTTGAAGTCGTGCATCGTCTCCTGGAAGTGGGAGGAGGCGGGCACGGCCGTGATCTGGTCCATGATCCAGCGGAAGTAGCCCTTCTGCCGGACCTCCGCGATGGACGGCTCCGTGGGACCGAAGGTGGCCTGCAGGAGGAAGCGGGTGGCGTCGGCGTCGGAGACGCGGGTCAGGTCGATCGCGGGGGCGGGGGCCGGCGGGTTGAAGACCGCGGAACCACTGCTGCGCACGAAGCCGCCGGCCAGCTCGCCGGCCGGGTTCAGCGCGGTGTCGATCGCCACCGTCACGCGGCCCGCCTTGAGCGCGGCGAGGAGATCGGCGGTGGTGTAGCGACCGACGGGGGCGAAGGTCCAGACGGCGTTGTTCACCTGCCCGGTGGGCAGGTTGAGCACGTAGTCGCCGTTGATCGCGAGGTGCGCCACGACCTGCGGGGAGCTCAGGTTGGAGAAGGAGACGTTCACGAACGCCGACTTCTCATCCGGCGCCAGCTGCACCGTGGCCGAACCGTAGGCGGTCGAGGCGTTGATGCCCGGCAGTGTCCGCAGGGCGGACAGGTAGAGCGTGCCCGCGTTCGCGAAGAGCGTGACCCCGGCGGTCGCGTCCACCCCGATCCCGTAGGCGTTCCGCGGCTCGAGCGAGAGCTCCACGGTCCGCGAGAGCGTGTTGGCGGGATTGGGGCGGGGCTGCAGCGTGACGGTCGCGCTGGTGGCGCCGGCCGGGATCGTCACGCGGCCGGGCAGCGCGTCGAAATCCACGCCGGCGGCGGCGGAGCCGGCGATCCGGTATTCCACGGTGATCGCCTGGCTGACCGGCCCGACGCGCGAAAAGGTGAACACGGCCGGGCTGCCCGCGACGGCGTCGGTGGCGGCGACGGAGGCGCGGACGCTGACGGTGGAGAGGGTTTCCGGCGAGAGGTCGTAGACCTCGACGAGGGCGGTGCCGGTGGCGTTGCCCACGCCGTTGGCCTGGATGGTGTAATTGCCCGGGGCGAGGTCGAGGAGCAGCGCGGAGTCGCGGCTGCCGGTGGCGAAGGGGAAGGCTCCCGCGGCGGTGAAGGCGGCCCGGAGGGCGGCGGCGCCGGCGGTTTCCCAGTTGTCATTGGCCCCACCCGGGATCTGTCGGCCGGCGGCGTCGAGCACCGCGATCGCCGGGTCGGCCACAGTGCCATCGACGCCGAGAGCGCCCAAGGCGGGTCCGGCAGCGCGGATCAGGACGCGGCGGGCCCCGCCCCCGGCGGCGACCGACAGGCCGGAGAAGAAGGTCTGGTTCGCGCTGCCCACCAGGGCGCGGGTGGAGAGGTTGAGGAGGCGGGCCGAGCCGCTGACATCGTAGACCTCGAGGATGGCCACGCCGGAGGTGTTGCCCACGCCGCTGACCTGTGCCGTGTACGAGCCCGGCGAGAGGGTGGCGACCAGTGCCGCGTCGAGGCTGCCCGTGGTGAGGGGGAACGCGCCGACCGCCGCCATCACGCCCTGATCTGCCGTGCTCCAGTTGTCGTTGGTGAGCACCAGCACGCCATCGGAGTTGTAGACCTGCAGCAGGGGATTCGCGAGGACGCCGGTGAGATTGAAGGGGGCGGTGGCAAGGCGGGCGCCGACGGCGCGGATCAGGATCCGCTTCGGGGCACCCTGCTGGATCACGAAGCCGGTGATCATCACGTTCGTGCCGGTGCCGACCTGGGCGCGCGTGGAGAGGTTGGCGAGGCGCTGGTCATACTGCGCGGCGCGGGCCGGGAGGGCGGCGGCGAGCACGAGGGCTAGGACAGGGAGCAGGGCCGGGTAAGGGCGGGAGAACGAGCGCATGGGGATCGGGCGGTCAGAGAGTCATCTTGGGCGACGGCGCCGGGGGCTTAGGGGTTACGATTCATTAATGTAATCGGGTCGCGTGTCCAGTCGCGGCGCAGCGGGTGGGTAGTTTTCCCCTAAGGTCGGTCGTCCCGGGGGAGGGGGACGGCGTAGTCTTTCGCATCGACCGCCGTTGCGGGGTTCTGTTGTCCTGCCGCCGTGACGCGTGCAGACTTGGAAACCGCTCGGCACCTGCTCTGCGCCCTGCAGGATAATCTCCTCGCCAAGCTGGTAGCGGCCCGGCGGCGGGGCGGAAGAGACTTCGCGCGGGTGGCGGGAGCGACCGCCGCGGACACTATTTATCAGGTCGACCGGATCGGGGAGGCGGCGATTCTGGACTGGTTCGCCCGGCATTGGCCGCGAGCGTGGCCGGTGGAGATCGTGATGGAAGGACTGGCGGAGGGTGCGACCACTTATCCCGCGGGTACCCACCAACGGAAAACGTTGGCGCGCTGTATTTTGGACCCGATCGACGGCACCCGCGGCCTGATGTACGACAAGCGGCCCGCGTGGTCGCTGGCGGCCTTAGCCCCGCAACGGGGACCACGCACGCATCTGGGTGACATCGTGGTCGCCGCGATGACAGAGTTGCCGACGTCCAAGCAGTCGCAGGTAGACCAGTTGAGCGCGGTGGCGGGACGGGGCGTCCGGGCGGAGCGGATTACGCTGGCGGATGGTTCGCGCCGGCGATGGCGGCCGCGGCCTTCGCGGGCGCGGGATTTTGCCCATGGCTTCGCGTCGCTGGCCCGCTTTTTTCCGGAGGGCAAGGGTCTGCTCGCCACCTTTGAAGAGGAGCTCTGGAGGGAGCTCGGCCTACATGGGCGCGATGGGGGCCAACTGGTTTTTGACGACCAGTATCTTTCGACGGGCGGGCAGCTTTACGAGTTGCTGGCCGGCCACGACCGGATGCTGGGGGACCTGCGACCGCTGGCGCACGCCCGCTGCGGCCTGCCCGCCAGCTCTCTGGCCTGCCACCCCTACGATATTTGCACCGCCCTGATTGCGCGCGAGGCGGGTTGCCTCGTCGAGGCGCCCGAGGGAGGGCCCCTGCGCTGTCCCTTGGACACGACCTTCCCGGTGGCGTGGATGGGTTATGCGAACCCTTTATTGGCGCGGCGGGTCCGGCCGGTGCTCCGGCGTCTGCTGCGCCGCCACTTCTGAGGGGCGGGTTCGCCGCGCGGAATCCCTTTGCCCCGTCGCGCCGCTTCTGCGTCCGTAGGATGTTTTTCGCGCTCTCACCCCCCCCCGCAGTTGCCCGTTCCCGCGATGAAGCTTCCCCTCGGCCTCCTTGCCTTCGCCTGTGCCCTGTCCCCGCTCGCGGCGGCCGACCGGCCCAATATCCTCTGGCTCACCAGCGAGGATCACGGACCCCACATGGGCTGCTACGGAGATCCGCTGGCCCGGACGCCGCACGTCGACGCGCTCGCGGCGAAGGGGATGATCTTCAAGCGGGCGTGGTCGAATGCCCCCGTTTGCGCGCCGGCGCGAACGGCCATCATCTCCGGCCTGTTCCCGACCGCCCTCGGCGCGGAGCATATGCGGAGCGAGGTCGCGATGCCCGCCGGGGCACAAATGCTGCCGCAGTACCTGCGTGCGGCTGGCTACTATTGCACCAACAACGCGAAGGAGGACTACAACCTTACCAAACCCGGACAAGTTTGGGATGAATCCTCGGCCCAAGCGCACTGGCGCAAGCGACCGGCGGGCGCGCCCTTCTTCGCCGTCTTCAATGCCGGCCAGAGCCACGAGGGCCAAGTCTATCGCCGTCCGCATGAGGCTGTGCTCGACCCCGCCGCGGTGCGCGTGCCGGCCTATCATCCCGATACCCCGGAGGTGCGGCGCGACTGGGCCCAGTACTATGACAATGTCAGCACCGTCGACGCGGTGGCGGGCGGTCACCTGCGGGATCTCGCGGCCGCGGGGCTGGCCGACGACACCATCGTCTTCTATTATGGTGACCATGGACCGGGCCTGCCGCGCAACAAGCGCTGGCCCGCTGATTCCGGCCTGCGCGTTCCGCTGGTGGTTCACTTCCCGCCGAAGTGGCGCCACCTGGCGCCGAAGGAGTACGCGCCCGGCGCACAATCGGACCGGCTGGTCAGCTTCGTCGATCTCGCGCCCACGGTGCTGAGTTTGGCGGGGATCATTCCGCCGGCGGCGATGCAGGGGCGGGCCTTCGCGGGCCGGCACCAGGTTGACGGCCCCGCGTACCTGCACGGCTTCCGGGGCCGGATGGACGAGCGTTACGACTTCGTACGTTCGGTCACCGATGGCCGCTACGTCTACCTGCGCAACTACTGGCCGCACGTGTCGCAGGGCCAGCGGGTGCGGACCCAGTTCCAGATGCCGACGACGCAGGTCTGGCGCCGCCTTTTCGACGAGGGCCGGGCGAACGACGCGCAGTCGATCTTCTGGCGCGAGCCCAAGGCGCCCGAGGAACTCTACGATCTGCACGCCGACCCCGACGAGGTACGCAACCTCGCGGCGGCGCCGGAGCACCGTGGGGCGCTCGAGCGGCTGCGGGGCGAGGCCCGGGCCCACGCGGCCCGCATTCGTGACCTCGGTTTCCTGCCCGAGGCGGAGATCCACGCCCGCGCCGGCCGGGCCCCGCCCCGCGATGCCCTCGCGACCGATGCCGCTTATCCGTTCGCGCGCGTGGTGGCGGCCGCGGAGACCGCATCGGGTGGCGACTCCGGCGCGGTGCCGCAGTTGCAGACGTACCTCAGGGATGCAGACAGCGGCGTGCGTTACTGGGGCGTGATGGGTGCGTTGATGCGTGGTTCGGTGGCGACGCGGGCGATGCGCGAGGGCCTCGTCGCCGCCTTGGAAGACCCCTCGGCGAGCGTGCGCATCGCCGCGGCCCAGGCGCTCGCCCGGCACGGCGACGCCACCGATTTCCCCCGGGCTCTCAACACCCTAAGGGCCTGCGCTGACCCGACCCAGAACAGCGCCTTCGCGGGCATCGCGGCGCTAAACGTCATCGATGAACTTGGGGAGCGGGCGCGACCGCTGTTGGGCTTCGTGCGCGGGATGGAGGTGCGCGATCCCAACACGCCAGCCCGCAACAACGACTACGTGCAGCGCCTAAAGGGCATCGTCCTAGAGCGTTTCGGCGAGGAGCCCGCGTCGACTGGCCGGAAGAAACGCAAGTGAGGCCCACCGTGCCGCCAGTCCCCCTCTAGGGTAATTTCAGCGCTGCGTTCCTGCTTTTCCCAATCCAACGCGGGTCCCTAGCCCACTGCCTTTCTCAAACCCCGTCATGCCTATCTCCCACTCGTTCAGGTTTCTTGCCGCAAATTGGCTCGCGCTGACCTTCACTGCGCTCCCCGCGGCGGAGACCACGGCTCCGACGGGCGCGATTCACGGTCGCGTCCAGAATATCGCGACCGGCCAGTACCTGAATAACGCCCGCGTCGCCGTCAAAGGCACCTCACTGTCTGACCTGACGGACGAATCCGGCACTTACCGGATTGCCCAGGTGCCGGCGGGAACCGTGGTGTTGCAGGTGTTCTATACCGGTCTCGATCCGGAGGAGGTGACGGTACGGATCACCGGCGGGGGCACCGTGGTGCAGGACGTCAATCTCACCAGCGCGGCCCTGTTCGGGAAATCCCAGGGGACGGTGAAGCTCGACGCCTTTGTCGTTTCCACCGGCCGTGACACCAACGCGGCCTCGATCGCGGTCAACGAGCAGCGCTTCGCCCCGAACCTGAAGAATGTCGTAAACACCGACGCCTTTGGGGACGTGACGGATGGCAATGTCGGCGAGTTCCTTAAGTTTCTGCCTGGAATTACCACCGACACGGATGTGAACGAGGGCGGCACGGTGACGACGATCTCCGTGCGCGGTTTTAGCTCTGGCATGACGCGCGTCTCGAGCGACGGGGCCCAGCTGGCCAACACCGGGAGTGCGCAGGGAAATATCCGGACCTTTTATTTCAGCCAAGTTTCCGCGAACAACGTCGCGCGGGTCGAGGTCACCAAGGCGCCGACGCCGGCCACGCCGGCGGACACCTTAGCGGGTTCGGTGAATATGGTGAGCAAGAGCGCGTTCGAGCGCAAAACCGCCCAACTTAACTACAGCCTGAGCCTAACCGGGAGCAGCCAGAACCTGAGCCTTGGTCGGGAGGCGTTCGTCAATGATGCGCGGGTCCGCAAGATCCTGCCGGGAGTGATGTTCGACTACACGCTGCCGGTGAATCGGAATTTCGGCGTCGTCGTGACTGGGCAAAGTATCGACCGCCACACGGATCAGGCGCTCAACACGAAGACGTACGGCACCGGGGTCGCCGGCGCGACCAACGCCAACCCCTACCTCCAGGCGATCCGTTTCCTCGAGGGCCCGCGGCTCGCTTACCGGCGGTCGCTGGCGGTGAAGGCCGACTGGCGCGTGGCGACGTACTCGGTCCTGTCGGCCGGCTTCCAGACCAGCGCGTTCCTCAACGAGCGTTCGCCGATTGAGACCGCGATAAGCGTTGGCACCAACGCGACCCCGGCGGTGGCGGGGGGTAAACCGCTGACCTTTGGACCGGATTTCACCAGCGGTGCGACCGGCCGCGGCAGTATGACGCTGATGGGCGGAGCCGACTTCCAGCAGCCGGGCCGCACGCGGGCCGGGAATTTCCGGTACCGGTTCGACGACGG
>SYDD01000211.1 GCA_005786775.1 Opitutaceae bacterium | reverse complement strand
CGGCCGCAGGTGCTACTGCTGGACGAGCCGGTCTCCGCGCTCGACGCCAAGCTGCGGCAATCGATGCGCGCCGAACTGCAGGCGCTGCAGCGGCGCCTCGGGATGACCTTTGTGCTGGTGACCCACGACCAGGATGAGGCGCTCGCGCTGAGCGACCGGATTGCGGTCGTCAACGCGGGCGCGCTGGAGCAGGTCGGGCCGCCCCGCGAGATTTACCACCGGCCGGCGACGGCGTTCGTGGCGGGCTTTGTCGGGCACGCGAACCTCCTCCCGGCCGAGCGCATCGGCGAGGGGGCGGGACGGGTGGTCGTGCGGCTCGCCGGGGGTTGGGAGCTGAGCGTGCCTGCGGAACGTTGGCCCGCCGGCCGGCGTGAAACCCGCGCGGTCCTCCGCCCGGAACAGGTTGTCCTGCGTGCGTGGCGCGGCGGGAGCGAGACGGGAATCCCCGTGGCCGGACGGGCCCGCGTCACCGCGGTCGAGTTCCGCGGGGACCGCGAGCACCTCCAGGTTACCCTGAGCGGGGGCAGCGGGCCGACGCTGACCGCCGTGCATCCGGGCGGGGAAGGGGAGGCGGCTGATTTCGCGATTGGCGCGGAGGTGGTCGTCGAGATTCCCGCTACCACCGTCTGGTTCCTGCCCGGCGATTGAGCCGGGTTGCCCGGCCGCCGCTGCGGCACCAGCGGCAACGGCTTAGGCCAGCACCTTGGGAATCCCCGCGGTGAGGACCTCAGGACCGCCTGGGCGCACCAGCACATCGTCCTCGATGCGGACGCCACCGATCGCGAGGTTCGCGTCCACGAGGGACCAGTTGACGGAGTCCTGGTGGCGTTCGCGCCGCGTCGGATCCTGCAGGAGCGCGGGGATGAAGTAGAGGCCGGGTTCGACTGTGACCACGAACCCCTCCGCGAGGGGCAGATCCATCCGCAGCGCCCGCAGGCTGGGCCGCGGGTCGCGGGTGCGGCCGCGCGCCAGTCCGCTGGCGTCCCGCACCCCCAGGCCGACCAGGTGGCCGAGCCCGTGGGGAAAAAAGAGCGCGTGGACCTCCTGCTCGACCAATGATTCTGGCCGCCCGCGGAGAACGCCCATCGCGACGAGTCCGGCGGTCAGGTCGACCGCGGCGGCGAGATGGATCTGCTTCCATTCGGCGCCAGGCACGCACCGGGCGATCGCCTTCTCCTGCGCGTCCAGGACGGCGGCGTGCAGGTCCCGCTGGAAGCCGGAGGGGGTTCCCGCGACGTAGGTGCGGGTGACGTCCGCCACGTAGCGTTCCACCTCGGCGCCGGCGTCGATGAGGACGAAATCGCCCGGGGCAGCGGCGCGGTTCGAGGGCTCGAAATGGAGGACCGCCGCGTTCGGGCCGGTCCCGACGATCGTCCCGTAGCCCGTCCGGTTCGCGCCCGCGTGCTGGAAGGCGGCCTCCAACTCGATCTGCAGCGCTCGCTCGCTGACCCCGGGGCGGATGAGGTCCGGCAGTCGCGCGAAGCCCGCGGTGGTGGCGGCGACGGCCCGCCCGAGCAGGTCCAGTTCGTAGGCATCCTTCGGGCGGCGGACCTCGGCGCAGGCGAGCCGGGCCGCCTCGGTCGCGGCGGCATCCGCGTTCACCCCAGCGACGGAAGCGCCCAGCACCGCGGTCTTCCGCCCGCTCCGCGCGCCGAGCCAGGCCGGGAACCCAGCCACATCCTCACCCTCCCGCGGGCGCGCCCCGCACCAGACCCGTTCCGCCTCGGTCACGGGCGGCACGAAGCTGCGCCAACCGCCCGCACCCTCGCGCGGATCGTAGGCGACGATCCCGCCGGCGCATTCCCCGCCCGCGGCGAAAACATATTCGGCGTGGGCCCGGAAAGGATAGGTCTGATCGCTGCCCTCGGGCAGCGGCACCGGGTCCCCGGCGCCGATCACCAGCAGTTCGTCGCCGGGGGCGAGCGCCGCCCCGAGCCGGGCGCGACGGGCCGTGAGGTACGCGGGGATCATCCGGCGAGCTTGCGGGCCGGAGTGCCAAGGGCAAGCGGTCGCGCGGGTGTTTGCGGCTCGACTGGCGGCGGCCGCTTGGCTGACTGGCGGCGGATGTCCGCTCTCCGCCTCGCCATCCTCCGCGCCCGTGCCGCCCGTCCTCCGGCTGCTGCTGGCCGACGCTCCGCGCTCCGGCTCTTGGCGGTGATCCCCTTGCCCGTTTCCCCGCTGTTCCTGCTCCTTCGCCGTCTCCTGCTTCCCGCCCTGCTTCCCCTCGTCGCCGCGGCGGCGACCCCGGCGGCGCGCCCGAACCTGCTCTTCGTCATCTATGACGACTGGGGCTGGCGCGACGCGGGTGCCTATGGCGCGACCTGGCTGCGGACCCCCGCGTTCGATCGGGTCGCGCGCGAGGGCGTGCTGTTCCGGCACGCGTTCACCTCGAACCCGAAGTGCAGCCCCTGCCGCGCGAGCATCCTCACCGGGCGCAACACTTGGCAGTTGCGCGAGGCGGTCTCGCACAACGGGATGTTCCCCGCGGACTTCGCCGTGTACCCGGACCTCCTGGAGGCGGCGGGCTACCACGTCGGCCTGACGGGCAAGGGCTGGGGTCCGGGCGACTTCAAGACCCTCGCCGGCCGCACCCGCAACCCCGCCGGACCCGCGATCGAGGAACACACGACGCAGGTTCCGGCCACCGGCATCAACCGCAAGGATTACGCCCGGAACTTCGAGACGTTCCTCGCCCGCCGGCCGCGCGGCACGCCGTTCTGCTTCTGGCTGGGTTTCCACGAGCCGCACCGGGCCTATGAGCCGGGCTCCGGGCGCCGGCTTGGCAAGGACCTCGCCGCGGTGCCCGTGCCGCCTTACTTCCCGGACGTCACACCGGTGCGGGATGACCTCGCCGACTATGCCGTCGAGGTGGAGTGGGCGGATGGGCACCTGGGCCGCGTGCTGGCCGCGCTCGAGGCGGCCGGCGAGCTGGAGAACACGCTGATCGTAGTGACCTCGGACCACGGGATGCCTTTCCCGTACGTCAAAGGGCAGATCCACGAGGATGGCTTCCATCTGCCGCTGGCGATGCGGTGGGGGGCGGCGATCCGGCCGGGCCGGGTCGTCGAGGACTTCATCAACGTGCGCGACCTGGCGCCGACCTTCCTGGAACTCGCCGGACTGCCGGCGCATCCGCAGATGACCGGGCGCAGTCTCGCCGCGCTCCTCCGTGCACCAGGCTCCGGCTGGATCGAGGGTCGCGCGGAGATGCTGGTGGGCAAGGAGCGCCACGACCTCGGTCGCCCCGGCAACGCTGGCTATCCCGTGCGTGCGCTGCGCACGCGGGATTTCCTGTACGTCCGCAACTTCCACCCGGAACGCTGGCCCGCGGGCAATCCCGAGACCGATTTCGGCAACTGCGACCCGGGTCCGACCAAGGAGGTCATCAAGGCGCTCGGCGGCCACTTCTACGAGTTGTCCTTCGGCAAACGCCCCGTCGAGGAGCTGTATGACCTGCGGCGCGATCCCCACGGGGTGAACAATCTGGCCCACGACCTGGTTCACGCGGCGACTCTCGCCGAGCTGCGGCAGCGGCTCGTCACCTTGCTCCGGGAGGATGGCGATCCGCGCATCCTAGGGCGCGCCGCGGAGCTGGAGGCCTACGCTTACGTCGGCGGAGGCGGGAACAAGGCGTACGACACCTGGCTGAAGGCGCAGGAGGCGCGCCTGGGCGCCGCCGCGAACGCGCCCGCCCCGGCGCGCAAGGCCGGCCGCAAGGCCCCGGAGTGAGCGCGATGCACCGCACCGGCCTTTCCCGCCGCGGTTTCCTCCGCGCCTCGCTTGCCGCCGGCACTTCCGCCGCCGTACGCCCGGGCGCGCGCGGGGCCGGCTCCCCGGAGGAGTTCGATTACATCGTCGTCGGCGCGGGCTCGAGTGGGTGCGTCGTCGCCAACCGCCTCTCCGCCGATCCGGGGACGCGGGTGCTGCTGCTGGAGGCAGGCGGCCGGGGGGATGACCCGCTGATCGCCGATATCGGGCGCTGGACGTCGCTGCTCGGCACGGCGGCGGATTGGAATTACGCGACCGAGCCGGAGCCCGCGCTGGGCGGCCGCTCCGTCAAGTGGCCCCGGGGGCGCGGGTTCGGCGGGTCCAGCGCGATCAGCGCGGCGGCCTACGTGCGCGGACATCCCTTGGACTTCGCCGCGTGGGCGCGCGAGGCCGGCCCGGTCTGGTCCTACGCTTCGGTCCTGCCGGTCTTTCGTGCGCTGGAGGACAACAGTCGCGGCGCCTCCGCGTTCCACGGGGTCGGCGGGCCGGTCGCGGTCAGCGACACCGAGGATCCCCACGCCGGCCATCTCGCCTTTCTCGAGGCCTGCCGCGGGCTCGGGTTCGCGGCTGACCCGCGGTGGGATTTCAATTCGGACCGGCCCGAGAACGGGGCGGCCTTTTACCAGAAGCACCTCCGCGGCGGCCGGCGGCAGTCCGTGGCGGCGGCCTTCCTGACCCCGGTGCTCGGGCGCGCGAACCTCGCCGCGCGTCCGCACGCCCACGTGCGCCGCCTCCTGCTCGAGGGCACCCGCGTTGTCGGGCTGGAATATCTCGATGGCGGCCCCGGCGCCGCGCCGTCGGCCCGCACGGTCCGCGCCGCGCGCGAGGTGGTGCTCTGCGCGGGCGCGATCGATTCGCCCCGGCTCCTGCAGCTTTCGGGCATCGGGCCCGCTGAGGCGCTGCGCGCGGCCGGCGTCACGGTGCGCCACGAGCTGCCGGGTGTCGGCGCCAACCTGCAGGACCATCCCCGGATCGGTCTCCGCTGGGCGGGCCGCACTTCGCTCCCTGGGTCCTCGGTCTCCGCCGGCTTGTTCGCCTTTTCCGGGCTCAGCCCGGCCGGAGGCCCGCCGGATATCAAGTTCGCCGTTGGGCGGGGCCTGAGCGCGCCGGATCCGGCGCTGGCCTACTCCGTGATCGTCACCCGGGTCCAGAGCCGCGGCTCCATCCGCCTGCGGTCCGCGGACCCGCTTGCGCCGCCGGTGATCCGGGCGAATTACTTCACCGAGGCTCGTGACCTAGACATCGCCGTCGAGGCGGTCCGGCTCGGGCTGGCGATCGGCCGGTCACGTCCTTTCGACGCGCTGCGAGGCGCCGCGGCCGAGCCCGCTGAGGGGGAGGATTCGCCGGGGCGGCTGCGCGAGTTCGTCCTGCGGACCTCCGGGACGATCTACCATCCCGCCGGCACTTGCCGGATGGGACGCGGTCCGGACGCGGTCGTCGACCCCGAGTTGCGCGTGCGCGG
>SYDD01000210.1 GCA_005786775.1 Opitutaceae bacterium | reverse complement strand
GTGGTTCGGTTACCTCAACCAGCAGCACGCCCACACCTACTACACCGACCACCTCTGGCGGAACGAGGAGCGCGTCACCCTGCAGGGCAACCTCAACGGCCAGAACAAGGAGTACTCCCACGACCTGTTCGCCGAGTTCACGCTCGATTACGTCCGCCGCCACCGGGACCGGCGCTTCTTCCTCTACCTCGCGTGGACCCTGCCGCACGGGAAGTACGTTGTCCCGAGCCTCGAGACCTACGGCGACCGCGACTGGCCGCAGGACCACAAGGTGCACGCCGCGATGGTGACGCGCCTCGACCGCGACCTCGGCCGCCTGATGGCGCTGCTGCGCGAGCTCGGCCTCGACCGGCGCACCATCGTGTTCTTCTGCTCGGACAACGGCGGCGTGGACCGGCGCGAGGGCGTGCTCGACAGCGTCGGCCCGTTCCGCGGCAAGAAGGGCGTGCAGTACGAGGGCGGGCTGCGGGTGCCGATGATCGTGCGCTGGCCCGGCCGCGTGCCGGCGGGCGCCGTGAGCTCGGCCCCGTGGTATTTCGCCGACGTGCTGCCGACGCTCTGCGCCCTGGGCGGCGCCACCGTGCCGCCGGGCGTCGACGGCGTGAGCGTGCTGCCCGCGCTGCTCGGCCGGGAGCAGCCCGAACTGCGCACCCGCAAACTTTACTGGGAGCAGTACAGCGGCGGGGGCTTCCAGCAGGCGGTGCGCTGGGGCCGCTGGAAGGGCCATCTCCAGCCGGGCCGCGACCAGTTCGAGCTCTACGATCTGGAGCAGGACCAGATGGAGGCCCGCAATGTGGCCGCCGCGCACCCCGAGGTCGTGCGCGAGCTGCGCACGTTCCTCGCCGCGGCGCACGTCCCCTCCGCGAACTGGCACGTGCGGCCCCCGGCGGAGAAGCGCTGAACGCGCCCCGCGCCGCGGTCAGGGGAACAGCAGGACCTTGCCGGTGGTCGCCCGGGCCTCGAGCGCCCGGTGCGCGTCGGCCGTCCGCGCGAGCGGGTAAGTCGCCCCGATCCGCACCCGCAGCGAGCCGTCGGCGATCCACGCGAACAGGTCGGCCGTCCGCGCGCGGAGCTCGGCCGGCGTGGCGACGTAGTGAGCGAGCGTCGGCCGCGTGAGGAACAGGGAGCCGCGCTGCGAGAGGACCAGCGGCGCCACGGGCGACACGGGGCCGCTCGCGTTGCCGAACGAGGCCAGCAGGCCGCGCGGGCGCAGGCTCGCCAGCGAGCCCTCCCAGGTGGCCTTCCCCACGCCGTCGTACACCACGTCGACGCCCCGCCCGCCCGTGAACGCCCGCGCCGCCGCCGCGAAGTCCTCGCGCGCGTACACGCACACCGTGTCCGCCCCGGCGTCCCGGGCGAGCGCCGCCTTCGCGTCATCCCCGACCGTGGCCAGCACGCGCGCCCCGCGGCGCTTCGCCAACTGCACCAGCAGCAGCCCCACGCCGCCCGCCGCCGCGTGCACCAGCGCCGCCTCGCCCGCGCGCAGCGGCCAGGTGTCGGTGGTGAGGTAATGCGCCGTGAGCCCCTGCAGGAGGACGGCCGCGGCCTGCGCGGAAGTCACCCCCGCGGGGACGGCCACGACCTGGGCGACCGGCGCCAGCGCCTCGTCCGCGCAGGCCCCCGTCACGGCCGCGCTCGCGACCCGGTCGCCCGGCCGGAACTCGGTGACGCCCGGACCGACGGCCGTCACCACGCCCGCCGCCTCCTGGCCGACGGTGTGGGGCAAGGTCACCGGGTACAGGCCGGAGCGCTTGTAGGTGTCGATGAAGTTGAGCCCGGCCGCCTCGATGCGGAGGCGCAGCTCGCCGGGGCCCGGGAGCGGGGCCGGCACCTCGTCGAGGGTCAGTTTCTCCGGGCCGCCGGCTTCGTGGATGCGGATCGCGCGCATCCCGGCACCCCAGCGGCGCCCGCCGCCGTCCGCCAGCCCAAACCCGCGCCCGCGCTCGACTCTCCCCCGCGGATCCGCCAGCTTCACCGACCGTCCCACCTCGGATGCCCCCGCGCCCCTCCATTCCCGGCCTCCTCCCCGCCGCCGCCCTTGGCGCGGTGCTGCTCACCGCCGTGGCCGCGCGCGCCGCGTCCGTCGATTACGACCGCGACATCCGGCCGATCCTCTCGACCCATTGCTTCCATTGCCACGGGCCCGATGACGCCTCGCGCAAGGGCGGCCTCCGCCTCGACCTTGCGGCCGGCGCCCGCGGGCCCACCAAGAGCGGCGCGATCGCGGTGGTGCCCGGCGACCCGGCCCGCAGCGAACTGCTGCAGCGCATCGCCTCCCCTCACGCCGACGAGGTGATGCCGCCCCCGGAGGCCAAGAAGCCGCTCGCCCCCGCGCAGGCGGACCTCCTGCGCCGCTGGATCGCCGCGGGCGCGCCGCAGCCCTCGCATTGGTCCTTCCAGGCCCCGGTTCGCCCCGCCCTGCCGGAGGTCGCCGGCGCGATCCATCCCGTCGACCGGCTCGTCCGCGCCCGGATCGCGCGCGAAGGCCTCGCGCCGGCGAGCGCGGCGGATCCGCAGACGCTCGTCCGTCGCCTCCACCTCGACCTGCTCGGCCTGCCGCCCACGCCGGCCGACGTGGAGGCATTCCTCGCGGACCGCGCCCCCGGTGCCCTCGAGCGCCTCGTCGACCGGCTCCTCGCCTCGCCGCATTTCGGAGAGCGGTGGGGCCGCCACTGGCTCGACCAGGCCCGCTTCGCCGACAGCGCCGGCTACCTCCACGACACCCTCCGACCGAACGCGTACCTGTTCCGCGACTGGGTGATCGACGCGGTCAACCGCGACGTGCCTTTCGACCGGTTCACGGTGGAGCAGCTGGCCGGCGACCTCCTGCCAGAGGCAACCCTGGAGCAACGGATCG
>SYDD01000209.1 GCA_005786775.1 Opitutaceae bacterium | reverse complement strand
TGAAGGGGCGGTTCTTAGCGGCGCAGCAGGTTGTACTTCGCGATCGCCCAGAGCGCGCGGAAGCCGTCCCGCCAGCCGATCTTCTTCCCCTCGGCGTAGGTGCGGCCGTAGTAGCTGATGCCGACCTCGTAGATCACCACGCCAAGGCGGGCGACCTTCGCGGTGATCTCGGGCTCGAAGCCGAAGCGGTTCTCCTCGATCTCGATCCGCTGCAGCACCTCGCGGCGGAACACCTTGTAGCAGGTCTCCATGTCCGTGAGGTTGATGTTCGTGGCCATGTTCGAGAGCAGGGTAAGCAATTTGTTGCCCACCATGTGCCAAAAATAGACTACCCGGTGCGGCTGGCCGCCTTGGAACCGCGAGCCAAACACGACGTCCGCCTTCCCCTCGAGGATCGGCTGTAGTAGCCGCGGGTAATCCTGCGGGTCGTACTCCAAGTCCGCGTCCTGCACCACCACGACGTCGCCGGTCGCGGCGCGGAACCCCGTGCGCAGGGCCGCGCCCTTGCCCTGGTTCACCTCGTGGAACAGCACCTTGTCCACCAGCGGGGCGATCTCAGTCCGCAGGAGATCTCGCGTGCCGTCGCGGGAGCAGTCGTCGACGATTATGATCTCCCGGTCTGCCACCGGGGCGGCGCGCACGCGGTCCACGATGTGCCGGATGGTGCGGACCTCGTTGTAGCAGGGGATGACGACGGAGAGCTTCATGCGCCGAGCGAGACCGTAACGACGGCCGGCCGCGGGAAAAGGTTCATTTTCTCAGCTCGGTCCGGAGACCGAGGCGGCCGTCGGCGAACTCGGCCTCGAGCAGGGTGCCAGGCTCGGCCTCGGCCCGGCGGGTTACCGGCCGGCCGGAGGGGTCGCGGAGGATGACGAACCCGCGGTTTAGCACCGACGTCGGACTGGCCGCCTGGAGGCGCTTCCACAGGGAGAGCAGCTGGTGGGAGGCGAGCTCGATCCGCGGCTCCGGCGAAGCGCGCAGCAGGCGGCCTCGCGCGTCGGCGAGCTCCTGGCGCCGGAGCTGCACGAGGTGCCGGAGGGCGGCCCCGAGTCGGCCGCGCAGCTCGTCGGCTCGCTGCCACGCCTGCTCGACGCGCGCCGCCGGGGACAGGAGCCTTAGCCGGGCGCGGGCGTGCTCGAGCGCGGTACCGTGGCGCTCCAGCGCGGTGTCGATTCGTTCGCCCAGGCGGTCTCCTGCGTGGCGGGCCTGCTCGAGGGCCGCGATGAAGCCGCTGGTGAGCAGCTCCGCGGCGGCGCTGGGCGTTTCGGCGCGGTGGTCGGCGGCGAAGTCGCAGAGGGTAAAATCGATCTCATGGCCTACGGCCGAAAGTACCGGGATGGGCGACGCGGCCACGGCGCGTACGAGCGACTCCTCGTTGAAGGCCCAGAGGTCCTCGAGGCTGCCGCCACCCCGGCCGATCACGAGTAAGTCGAAGCCGCCGACTTCCGCCGCGAGCGCGAGCTGGGCCGCGAGCTCCGCCGCCGCGCCTTCGCCCTGCACCCGCGCCGGCAGGATGACTACCCGCCCGCGCCAGCCGCGCCGCTGCAAGATGCGGAGGAAGTCGTGTACGGCGGCGCCGGTCGGCGAGGTGATGAATCCCACGGTCCGGGGCAGCGCCGGCAGAGGTCGCTTGCGTTCCCGGTCGAAGAGGCCCTCGGCGGCGAGCCGCGCCTTCAGGGCCTCGAACTCGCGCTGCAGGCGGCCCACGCCGTCATCGACCACGACCCGCACGATCAGCTGGTGCTGTCCCCGTGCCTCGTAGACCGATACGTCGCCGTGGACGATCACCTGCAGACCGTCCCGGAGCCGCACGGTCTGGCGGGCCGCGTCCGCACGGAACAGCACCGCCGCTAGCTGCGCGCCCGCATCCTTAAGCGAGAAGTAGGTGTGGCCGCTGGCCTGCGCCCGCAGGTTCGAGATCTCTCCGCGGATCCAGACGCTGCCGAGGCTGCCCTCGAGCAGTTGCTTCACCCGGCGCGTGAAGGCGGTGACGCTCTCCGGTCGTGGCCCCGTTTCCCCGGCTTCGGCCGCCGTTGCGGCACCGCGGCTATTCACCGGGTTGCCTTCCCGCGGCTCAGGTGCCGGCGGACCAGCCGGGTGGCGAACCCGAGGCCGGCGAGTAATCCCAAGGCGAGGAACGCGACCCGTCCGCGCCCCTGGGCGAGGGCGTCTCCGAACAGCATCACCGCGGTGCCGAACGCACCTTGGACCAGCGCGGACCAACCGAGGTACCGGCCGAAGGGTACGTCAGCGAGGCCGAGGAGGTAGTTCTGCACGAAGAACGGTGGCCCTGGCGTGACGCGTACCAGGATGATCAGACCGGTCGCGTCCGCGGCGGAGGCGGCGGGCAGGCGGTAGCCAAGGCGGGCGACGAGGCGGGCAAGCAGGGGGCGAAGGGCGCGGCGCGCGAGCCAGTAGGCGAGGGTCAGGTTGGTCGCGATGGCGGTGACGCCACACGCGAGCACCAGCGGGGTACCGAGGCTGGCGCCAAAGAGCGGCCCGGCCGCGAGGCTGAAGGGGGAGATGGGAAACCCGAACAGCGGCAGTACCGCCATCGCGCCGAAGAAGGCCGCCGGTCCCGCCGCCCCGAACGCGGCAAACGCCGTCGCCCAAGTCTGCCGTGCTTCCGCGATGAGCCGCGCCCCGCCGAGAAAATAGAGTGCCGCCGCCACCAGCCCCCCGCCGACGACCACCGCGACCCCGAGCGCGAGCACCCACGCGGGGCGGGTGGGAGAGGAGGCTGGCGCGGGGGCGGACATCATCCGCAGGTTGCCCGCGGCGCCACGGGTGGGTCAAGCGCCACGCCGCGCAGGCAGGTTTCCGGATTCGACTCTCCGCGCTGCGCCACGATGCTGGTCGCGTCCCTCATGTCCGTGCAACCAACATGCAGCATCATCGTGACCTGCCGGAACCCGGGCGCGCGGCTGGGACCGACGCTGGCCAGCGCCCTCGAGCAGCGGCGAGTGGCGGTGGAGGTGATCGTGGTGGACCAGGGGTCGACGGATGGGACTTTGGCCTCGCTGGAGGCACGCCGCGGGGAGTTCGCCGCCGTGGTAAGTTTACCCGGCGCGGGTCGCGTCGCGGCAGCGAATGCCGGGGTCGAGCGGGCGCGGGGCGATTGGGTCCATTTCCTGCGGCCCGGGGACCGATTGGCCGGGGAT
>SYDD01000208.1 GCA_005786775.1 Opitutaceae bacterium | reverse complement strand
TCGGCCGCGAGGGGACCGGCGAGGACGGCAAGGGCGAGGGTGGTCAGCAAGGCACGGAACTTCATGGGAGTACTGGGTAAGTTATGGGAATCGCCCGAAAGGAAACCGCACCCGCGCGCGCGAGGGCAACCGCAATCTGGCCCCATCCCGGCGGCTGCAGCCTCGACTCCGCCGCCCGCGGCGCCTTGCCTCGCCGGATGACCGGCTCCCCCGCCGCCCCGCGGTTCCTCGTCCTCCTCGGCCTCGCCCTACTCGCCGGGTGTGGCACGCCGCCCCCGCCCGCCGTCGTCCCTGCCCCCACCCCGGCCGCCGCGCGCGCGCCCTTCCTCCCGGAAAAGCTCGCCGCCATCGACGCCGCCGTCGCGCGCGCGATCGCGGACCGGAAGATCCCGGGCGGCGTGCTCTGGATCGAGCGCGCGGGCGAGACTTACCGCCGGACCTATGGCCAGCGCGCGCTCGTCCCGGCGCCGCTCCCCGCGACCGAAGACACGATTTATGACGCGGCCTCCCTGACCAAGGTCGTCGCGACGACCACGGCCGTGATGCAGCTGGTGGAACGCGGGCGGCTGGAGCTCGACGCCCCTGTGGCCCGCTACCTCCCCGCCTTCGCCCAACACGGCAAGGAGCGGGTGACCGTGCGGCACCTGCTGACCCATTTGTCCGGCCTCCGGCCGGGGATCCCCGCCACGCCGGCCTGGGAGGGCACCGCCGCGGCGATCGAGCGTGCCTGCGCCGAGCGGCTGCAGCAGGCGCCCGACAGCCGGTTTGTCTACAGCGACATCAACTTCATCCTCCTCGGGGAACTGGTGCGGATCGCGGACGGCCGGCCCCTCGACGTCTACGCGCAGGCGGAGATCTTCGGACCGTTGGGGATGCGCGACACCGGTTTCCGACCCGCCCCCGCCCGCCTGGCCCGCATCGCCCCCACCGAGCAGGTTGGGGGCCGGATGATCCACGGGGAGGTCCACGACCCCACGGCCCGGCGGATGGGCGGCGTCGCCGGCCACGCGGGTCTTTTCCTGACCGCCGCCGACCTCGCGCGCTTCTGCCGGATGATCCTCGGCCGCGGCACTCTCGACGGCGTGCGCATCCTCCGGCCGGAGAGCGTCGCGGAGATGACGCGCGTGCAGAACGACGGCTCCGCCCGGCGCGGCCTCGGCTGGGACATTGACACCTCGTACTCGGGCCCGCGCGGCCGCTGGTTCCCCGCCGGCCGCAGCTTTGGCCACAC
This sequence comes from Opitutaceae bacterium, assembly GCA_005786775.1. Taxonomy (GTDB): domain Bacteria; phylum Verrucomicrobiota; class Verrucomicrobiia; order Opitutales; family Opitutaceae; genus ER46. The sequence goes on along the minus strand of SYDD01000208.1, from coordinate 5,043 downwards.
CGGCTGGACCGGCACCAGCGTGTGGATCGACCCGGGTTCCGGCGCGTTCGTCATTCTCCTTGGGAACCGCGTCCACCCCGACGGCAAGGGCGACTCCACCCCGATCCGCCGCGAGGTCGCGACGCTGGCGGCGGAGGCGATGGGCCTCGACCGCGACGCGGTGCGCAACGGGATCGACGTGCTCGTGGCGGAGGACTTCGCCCGCCTGCGCGGGCTCCGCGTCGGCCTCATCACCAACCCGAGCGGCCGCGACCGCCAGGGCCGCTCCACGATCGACCTCCTCCACGGCGCGCCCGGGGTGAAGCTCACCGCGCTGTTCAGCCCCGAGCACGGCATCCGCGGCACCGCCGACGAGAAGGTGGGCGACACCGTGGACGAGAAGACCGGCCTCCCCATCTACAGCCTTTACGGCGAGACCCCGCGCCGGGCCCCGGGAATGTCCGCGGCCGAGCACGACCAGGCCGTCATCCGCGCCCACGCGCCCAAGGCCGAGCACCTGCGGGACCTCGACGTCCTGCTGGTGGACCTGCAGGACATCGGCGCGCGGTTCTACACCTATTCCGCGACGGTGGGCGCGGCGGTGGAGGCCGTGGCGCGCGCGGGCAAGCGCCTGATGGTCCTTGACCGGGTGAACCCGATCACCGGCACGCGCTGGGAGGGCCCGGTGATGACGCGGCCGCCGAGCTTCATCGGCTTCCACCCGATGCCGGTCCGGCACGGCATGACCCTAGGCGAGCTGGCGGTGTTCTTTAATACAGAGCGCGGCTTCGGCGCGAACCTCGAGGTCGTCCGCTGCGCGAACTGGACGCGCGACCAGTGGCTCGACGAGACCGGCCTCGGCTGGGTGAACCCCTCGCCGTCGATGCGCAGCCAGACTGCCGCCACCCTCTATCCCGGACTCTGCCTGCTGGAAAGCACTGTGATTTCGATGGGCCGCGGGACCATCCGGCCGTTCGAGCAGGTCGGCGCGCCGTTCGTGGACGGCGTGCGCCTCGCCGCGGAGCTGAACGCGCGAAACCTCCCCGGCGTGCGCTTCCAGCCGGTGCGCTTCACGCCCTCGATGGACTTTTACCCGGGGCCGGCCTCGGCCTTGAAGCACAAGGACCGCGAGTGCGGCGGTGTCCGCGTGATCCTTACCAATCGCGCAGCTTGCTCGGTGGTCGATATCGGCATCGAGCTGGCGCTCGCCCTGCGGCGGCTCTACCCGACGGAATTTAACGTCGACGCGATGGCGCGTCTGCTGGGGGACGACGCGACGCTCGACGCGATCCGCCGCGGGGAGTCGCTGGCGCGGATCAAGGCCGCGTGGGAGCCCGGCCTGCGCGACTTCGCGGCCCGCCGCGAGCGGGCCCTGCTCTACCGCTGACGCCGCCCCCAACGCGCGGCGGCAAGAATCCCGGCCGGCTCAGGGCCGGACCGCCTCCAGATAATCGCAAAGCACGCGCGCGTTGGCGATATAGGCGGAGGTGGTGATCCAGGGCCCGGGCGTGCGGCGGCCGGCCGGGGCGAGCCAGCGGCCCTCGGCGTCGAGGGCGTTAAGGGCCGCGCGTACCTTGGGTTCGAACGCCCGGGCCTGCGCAGCGCGTCCGGCCGCGGAACGCGCCTTCTCTTCCGCGGCGTTTCGTTTGGTGAGTAGGGCGTCCCGCCCCTGCGCGCGGACCTCCTCGTACTGCCGGCGGAGGGCGACCACCCCGTAATCGCTTTCCCAGGAGTAGCCGGTGCGCCGCTCCTCGCTCAGGTCCTCGAGCCGGTACTTGATGCGCCCGTCGCGATCCCCGTAGATCGGCCGGTTGGTGCCGAGCTCGTACATCCGCGCCCAGCGGCTGGACGCAATCTCAGAGCGGGCAAACCAGGCTAGGGCCCGTGGGACTGGCGCGAGGTAGCGGGCGTCTCCCGTTTCCAGATGCATCTCGATCAGCAGGCGCAGCGCGCCTACACTCTCGCTGGAGCACACGCTGGGCGGCTCGAAGGCGCGAGCCCACGCGGGCTCAAGCTCCTGGTTATACTGCTGGGCCCAGACGGGTTGGGGCTCCGGCAACTGGGCGAGCAGTAGGAAATCCACGCCGCGCAGCGCCGCCGCCCGGTACTCCGCGTTGCCCGTCGCGCGCGCCGCCTCAAGCAGTGTCAGCACGCAGTCCCGCTGAGTGTTGTCGTTCAAGGTGTAGTAACCGGTGTAATTGGTCTTCGGGTACTCGCGGGGATAGTCCGCCGGAATCCGGGCGGGCCGAATCGGATATTCGGCGGGGTCGACGCGCTGGCCGTTCCAGCGCTGAGGCCAGCCTCCGTTGGGGCGCTGTGCCTCGAGCAGGCGGCGGAGCCCATAGTCGCGGGCCGCGCGCAGGCGCGCCCCGCGCTCCCCGCCGGGCGCGGGGGAGGCGGCGACGACCGCGACCAGCAGCCGCAGCGCGCTCTGGGTATTGTCGTCGTCGTAGGTCGTGGTGTTTTTACGCTTCGCCGCCTCGGCGGGTGAAATCCGCCCGACATCGGTCCGGCGGTACCAGGCGGAAGCTTGCGCGGGGTCGAAGTCGATCAAGTAGTCCCAGCCGCCCGACTCCAGCTGGCCGATCGCCAGGGCATCGGCCGCGGCCTGCGCCGCGTCGAGATAGGCGGGGTCACCAGTCACCTCCCACGCGCGCAGGAAGGCCTGGCCTACCGCGGGCGTGCCCGGAGGCTGGACCCAGACCTGCGTCGGCGTAGCGGTATTTTCCCCGGCGCGTTCGCGCAGGTCGGGCGAATAGCGCCAGAGGTAGCCGCCGCCGGCGCTGATACCCCGCAGGAACGCGGTGGCGCGGGCGAGGCCGGCCCGGGCCTCGGCCGCCAACGGCAGGGAGTCCGGGGCGGGAGCGGCGGCGGTAACGGGGGCCGGAGCGGCGAACGTGAGGACGAGGGCGAGAACAGAGGCGGGGCGCATCGCAAGGAAAGACGCGAGGCTGGGCCCGAGGTGACGGGGTGGCGAGGCTTTCGCGGTCCCGCCTTGCGTCGCCGGCGGGTCCCGTTTGCCTCGACTAACCCACCCCGCGCCACACCCCATGAGAATCATCCTCCTCGCCGCCGCCTTCGCCGTCACCGCCGCCACCGCCGCCGCCCAGGACTGGGCCAAGGCCCGCCTCGAGCAGTCGCCCCGCCACCTCGAGTGGGTCACGATCAAGCACGGCGACCGCCAGGTGCGCTGTTTCCTCGGATTCCCCGAGGCGAAGGGCAAGGCGACCGCGGTGGTGCTGATCCACGAGATCTTCGGCCTCACCGACTGGGTGCGCGGGATGGTCGACCAGTTCGCGGCGGCGGGCTACATCGCGATCGCGCCGGACTTCCTCTCGGGGACGGGCCCGAACGGCGGCGGCACCGAGAGCCTCGGCGGGCCTGACGGCGCACGGGCGAAGATCCAAGGCCTGCCGCAGACGCAGATCGACGCGGACCTCGACGCCGCGGTCGCCCACGTGCGGCGCCTTGAGGCGTGCTCGGGCAAAGTAGTGGTGGGCGGCTTCTGCTGGGGCGGCGCCAAGACCTTCCTGTACGCGACCCACAACCCGGCGATCGCCGCCGGCCTCGTGTTCTACGGTTCCGGCCCGGACGCGGCCGCGGTGCCGCGGATCAAAGCCCCGATCTACGGCTTCTACGCGGAAAATGACGCCCGCATCAACGCCGGCCTCCCCGCGACCGAGCAGGCGATGAAGGCGGCGCAGCGCCTCTTCGAGCCCGTCACCTACCCCGGCGCCGGCCACGGCTTCATGCGCGCGGGCGAGGACCCGGCAGGCTCGGAGGCAAACAAGCGGGCACGCACCGAGGCGTGGACCCGCCTCAAGGCCATTCTGGCCCGCCTCTGACCCGGCGCGCGGATCCGCCTTGCCCCGCGCCCGGAACCGCTTCGGCTGGCGGCGGATGTCCGCCCTTCCCCGCCTTGCCGGCCCCTTTCTGGCCGCCCTCGTCGTCCTGTCTTCGCCCGCCGCCGAGCCGCCGCCCGCCTTGCGCGGGATGCTCGTAGTGAACGAGGACAACAGTCACTTCTTCGGCACGCGGCCACCGGAGGAGATGACCGTTGCGGGCCTGCACGCCTGGGTGGACCAGTACGCGGGCACGCGGGTCACGCACCTGTTCCTCAGCCCCAACGCGATGCGGGCCAGCTTCCGCAGCCGGACCCGCGAAGCCATCTGGGACCCGGTCGACGGGCGCGCGCCGGACCACGTCTGGCCGCGCAACGCCCAGCGCCTCGACGCGGCCGGCCTGGACCCTTACGCAGTGTGGATTGACCGCGCGCGGACCCGCGGCCTTTCGCCGTGGCTCTCGATGCGGATGAACGACGCCCATTCGGTGGATGACCCCGCGAACTTCATGCACTCGGGGTTCTGGCGGCGTCATCCCGAGTTCCGGCGACAGCCCGCCGGGCCGTTCCCGCCCTCGGCGAACGGCGCCCTCAACTTCCGCCACCCGGAGGTGCGGGCGCACGCGCTCGATTTCCTGCGTGAGCTGCTCGAACGCTACGCGCCGGACGGCCTCGAGCTCGACTGGATGCGCTTCGGGCACCACCTGACGCCGGGACGCGAAAAGGAGGAGGCAGGCCATCTCCTCGAGGTGGTGCGGGAGGCGCGGCGCCTCACCCGCGAGTGGGGCGCCCGCCGCGGCCGGCCGATTTTGCTCGGCGTCCGCGTGCCAAGCCACCCCGACGCCGCGGCGGGCCTCGGGATGGACGCCATCGCATGGGCGCGCGAGGGGCTCGTGGACCTCGTCGTCGCCGCGCCCTTCTGGTCGACCTCGGACTTCGCGCTGCCCGCGGCGGACTGGCGGGCACGGCTCGCGGCGGCGGCGCCGGGCGTCGCATTTCTGCCCGGCGTCGAGCACAACCTACGCGCCTACCCGACCGGCCAGAGCGTGCCACTGGACCTCGCGGCGCTGCGTGGATTCGCGGCCCGAATGCGGCACGAGGGGGCGGATGGGATCTACCTGTTCAACTGGATGGACAGCCAAACGCGGCCGGTCAGCGCGACCGATTATGCGCGCTTGCTACGCGAGGGCCTCGAGCCCGCGGCGCTGGCGGGCAAGTCGCGC
>SYDD01000207.1 GCA_005786775.1 Opitutaceae bacterium | reverse complement strand
GCGTACAGCGCGCGCAGCTCCGGCGTGCCCGCCCAGTCCACGATGCGATGGCGGACGTAGTCGCCCACCGCCGGCGCGTAGAACCCGTAGGCGCGGAAGTGGTGGCGGAGGGAGTCCTCGACGTTCAGCACGTCGATCACCACCGGCGCGACGCCGACCACCCGGCGGTCCACGGCGGCCGTGGTCCAGGCGGTCCAGCCGCGCTTCGACCCGCCGCCGACGACGTAGGAGTCGACCTTGATCCCGCCACCGGCGGGCGAGGCGAGGAAAGCGGTGGCGGCGTCCATCGCGCGCACCGCCGCCTTGGTCATCGGCAGGCGCGCGGGCCAGCGTTCGTCGCCGGTGCGGAGGTACTGGTCCCAGGTGTAGCCGATCAGGTCGTCCTCGGTGCGCTCCTGACCATCCCCGTGGAACACGAGGGGCTGGTTCGGCACCTGGCGCAGCTCGAGCACGACGCTGCCGGTCGCGCGCGCGATCTCGGCGAGCTCGCGGCTCGGGCGGGGCGGTGCACCGGGCCGGTTGGAACCGCCGCCGAGGAACAGCAGCGCCGTCGCGTGGCGGACCGCGGGCGGGCGCACGATGACCAGCCAGTGACGCCACTCGGGCCGGTTGACCTCGGCCGGGGTGAGCCAGCGCTGCGAAACGAGGTCGAGGACGAAAGTGGTGCCGGCCTCGTCAGCTGTCTCTGCGGCGAGGGTCCAGCGGTAGGCCGGATCGGGTTGGGCCACATAACGGTCGAGCGCGGTCTCGGTGGCGCCGGTGCGAGGCGCGGGCTGGCCGGCGGCGAGGACCGGGGCAGCAAACGCGAGTAGGAGCGCGAGCAAGCGCAACCTCGCCCGGGGGCGCGGGAATGGAGGGGAACGCATCTTGCCCAGCCTGAGTGGACCGCCGGCGCATTTCAAATGCACGTTGTGTGACCGGCGCCGCAGGCACCCCTCCGGCGGGGCGGGCCTGAAAGTCGCCAAGCCCTCGTGTGCCGCGATCCCGCTTGCGTTGGGCAGCTCGGTATTGTCAGAGAACGATCAAGATGTCCGACCCCTTTGTACGCCTTGAGGTCTTGGAGGAGGAGCGCGTGGGCGACGAACTTCTCCTGCTCCACCCGCGGACCTTGGAGGTGAAGTTGCTCAACGAGACCGGGGCGATCCTCTGGGAGGCGCTGCCGACCTTCCCGACCGCGGAGGCCCTGGTGGACCTGCTGACCGAGGCGCGCCCGGAATTGGGCCGTGATCGCTGCGCCGAGCAGGTAACCAACTTTCTTGAGGGACTGCTCGCCGCGGGCCTCATCGAGCGACGGGTAGATTCCGGGACCGCATGAGCCGCCCGCGGGTCGCCGTCCTAATCCCGAGTTTCAACCACGCCCGCTTCCTGCCGGCGACCCTCGCCTCCGTGCTCGCCCAGACCCTCCGACCGGCGGAGGTATTGGTGCTGGACGATGGTTCCGGGGATGGCTCCGCCGCGGTCGCGGAACGGATTCTCGGTGGCACCGCCGGGATCACCTGGTCCGTCGTCAGCCGCCCGAACCGGGGCATCTCCGCCACCCGCAACGAACTTTTCGCCCGCAGCCGGGCCGAGTTCGTGGCCTTCCTTGATTCGGATGATCTCTATGCTCCGGACCGGCTTGCGCGGATGCTGGAAGGCGCGCCGGCGGGTCGCCCCTGGTTGGCCTTCAGCGGGGTCAAGCTGCGGCACGAGGGTCCGGGGGCCGCCGCAGAGGAGTGTGCCGCATGGCGAGAGATGTACCGTTTGCGCCTCGGCCAAGCCGCGGTCCTGCCGACCGTCGGATTTGCCCTCCTGCGCTCCAATCTCGCGCTCTCCGCAAGCAACCTAGTGCTGAACCGGGAGCTTTTCGAGCGGGTTGGTGGTTTCGACGAGACCATCCGCATCTGCCAGGATTGGGACTTTCTGGTGCAGGCGCTCCCCCATGCTGAACCGTGCTTCGTGCCCCTCCCGCTGCTGGAGTATCGCGTGCACGGGGAAAACACCTCGCGCGATGCCGCCCTCACGGCGGCCCACGAGCTGAATACCGTTTGGCGCAAGGCGGCGATCTGGCTTGGGCAAACCACACCATCCCGTAGCGCGCCGGGCCCGGCAAATTGGCCCCGCTATTACCGCTGGTTCGCCCGCCTCCATGCGCCGCGGGGCCAAACGATACTGCCCATCGAACCCCCGGCGACGCGCCCGGATCACCCCGGGCGGGCTCGGTTGGAAGAATCCGCGCTGCAGGCGCTAGTGCAGGAGGCCAGCATCGATCATGATCATGCTGGCGACGATGAGCAGGAGCTGATGTTGCGCTGCGCGCGGCGCTGGGAGGCCGCGAGGTGAGCGCGACCGTCACAGGAGTGGTGCACTGGCTTGGCCAACGCCTCTCCTTGCGCCTCCCAGATGCCAACTGGGCCAACCGCGTACAGACCTTCACTGGGCTCACCCTCGAACCGGCGCCGGTGCCGGTGCCGCTCCTGGCGGTAACGGGCCCTCAGGAGGTGGTGGTAGACGGCGTCGACCGGCGTCACTTCCGCGATCCGGCCCAGCTGGAAGTCTGGCTGATGCTCACGATCAGCGATGTGCTGCTTGAGCGGGGAGGTCACCTCGCGCTGCATGCGGCCTGTCTGGTGCGGGATGAAGCAGCGGTCTTGCTCACCGCGCCGCCGTGGTCCGGGAAGTCTTCCTGGGCCCTTGCCGCTGCGCGCGACGGCTGGGAGGTGGCTGGAGATGATCAGGTGGTGATACGGCCGGATCAGGGGCTCGTGATCGGTCTGCCGCGTCCGTTCAAGCGCCGGGTGCTTTCCCCGCGCGATGAGGCGATGGCCTCACCGTGGGCTTTGCGGGGTGAGTGGGAGGGCGAAAGCTTGGCCCTCGAACCCCGACCGGCGGGTGATCCCGAGGCGGCGCATCCGGTGGGTCTGATCTGCCATCTGGAACGCCACGCGGGCCCGGGAGTTCGGATCGAGCCGCTGGCACCAGCCGCGGCGATACCGCGACTGATGCGGCAGTTTCGCGGGGTGACCCCCACTTCCCTGCGGTCCGTGGCCGCGGCCGGCCGGTTCCTTTCTGCCTGCCCCAACCTGCGAGTCAGCGTCGGGGACGGCGAGATCGCGGCGGGCCTCGCGGCGGTTAGGGATTGGCCGCCCGGCGGGCGGTGCGCTCCCGCCGAAGGCGACGGAGCGGAGTGAGGAGGCCGCAAGCGCGCAGGCCGGCGCGGCCCGCCCGGAAAATGAGCTGCCGGGGGGTCCGCCAGTCCGGCCGTGCGGTGTACCAGCGGGCGACTGCCGGAGGTACGGGGGACGCCATCAGCGTCCGCGCGAGATAGGCCCATTGCTGTAGGTCCCATCTCACCCCCATCCGGTCCGCGGCGGCGAGAAGGTCGGGCCAACGGAAGGAATCGTGGCGCAGGGTCGCAAGTTCAGCGAAATCCAGCAGCTGACGCAGGTTGACCTGTTCGATCGCGTCGTGCCGCTCCGCCCGGAGCACGGCCCAATGCAGGCCGCCCTCACACGGTCCGAGCGCGTGCACCGCATTCAGCAGGAGCCGGTGCGTCGTCGAGAGTAGACGGCAGCGGCCCCCGGGGACGGCATGCGCGACGGAGTCCGCGAGGAATTCGCGGGTCTCACGGAGATTGCCTCCAAACCTGGGGTAGCGGTGAATTTCCACGACCACCGGAGGCAAGCCGTCCTCGGAGGAACGCCTCAGCTTAGGCCAATGATGATGGCCCGGGGAATCCCAAGCTTCCGCCGCTGAGAAGCCGGCGGCGATCAGGGCCTCCTGGCACGCCTCATCTCGGCCGATCGGGACCAGCAGGTCGAGGTCGACGAGATAACGGGTGCCCGCGTGACCCCCGGGCGGGTCGAACAGCTGACCGGCCCCCTTCAGCAGGAGGGGTTCAACGCCGAGCCGGTTCAGTCGCCCCACAATCTCCTCGGCGGCCCGAGTCCAGTGGGCGTTGGCCCGTACATTTTCCCAGTAATCCTGGCGGAGCTCATGCGCCAAGGACGGATCGAGCCCGGACTGAGCGCGCAACGAGCGCCAGAGCGGCGGGGTGACCTGCCAGTGACGCGCCACCGCAAGCAGTGCTGCCGGCTTCCTCTTTTGCCACCCCAAGGCCTCCGGGTGGGCACTGGGCGCAAGCGCTGCGGCTACCGCGCGGACATCTCGGCGGTCGAAGGGCGGTGGCATCGCGACCCCAGCGTGGGCGACTCCGGGACAAACCCGGTCTGGCGACCCGACTAGTAGACCGACGCGGAGGACTTAGGCGCCGAAAGCGAAAGGGCGACCACCGCGGGTACCGCAAAAGCCGCGCGACGTTGGAGGCGGAGTACGAATTCGCGCCGGGAGATCGCGGCGGGGGCCGGTGCCTTTACGGGTTGTTCGCTGGGAGTCATCGTGAGGAGAGGATGGGAAGTGTGGCGGCCAGCCCGCAAGCGATAGGCCAAACAGAAATTACGTACCCTGTTGCAGGGATCGTGCATCTGCCGCCTCCGGCGTTGCGATCGGGGCCGGGGGGGAGCAGGCTGCTCGGCATGGTCAAGTCCGCCCTTTTCGTGCTGGCCTCCGCGAGCCTGCTGGCCGGCGCCCCTGTCCCGCCCCCGCGCGACCTCGCGGCGCTCTTCGCGGC
>SYDD01000206.1 GCA_005786775.1 Opitutaceae bacterium | reverse complement strand
TCCTCGCCGGTACTCGCGGGTGACGTGGTCATCGGGACCTGCGGGCAGGGTGGGGGAGCAGGCAACTACCTCAGCGCGATCAGGCTGGACGGTACGGGCACCGCGGAAAGCCGGGTCGCTTACACGCTCAAGGTCGCGACCCCATACGTGACCACCTCCGTTCACCACGAGGGGCGGGTTTTCCTCGTGAGCGATGGCGGGGTGGCCACCGCGATTGAGGCGGCGACCGGCCGCACCTTGTGGTCCGAGCGGCTGCGGGCCGAGTTCTTCGCCTCGCCGGTCTGGATTGAGGGCCGGCTCTATTGTGCCTCGACCAAGGGGGAGATGCTCGTGCTCGCGGCCGGGGACGAATACCGGCTCCTCGCCCGCAACCCGATTGGCGAGGGCACCCACAGCACGCCCTGCGTGGTGGGCGACCGGATGTACGTCCGCACCTTCAACCATCTTGTCTGCGTTGGCGCGCCATGAACCGTCCCACTTTGCGCCGCGCCCTTCTCGTTCTATTGTTGTCCGCCGGGGCCGCGGCCTCCGCAGCCGGCGACTGGCCGATGTTGGGGGGGCGCCCCGACCGCAATATGGTCGCCAGCGCCTCCGGCCTGCCCCGCGACTGGGCAGCGCCGGGCCCCGGTGGTCCCGCGCGGAATGTGCGCTGGGCGGCGCCACTGGGAGACGTTACCTATGGAGCCCCCGTGGTGGCGGCTGGCCGTGTGCTGATCGGCACCAACCGCGCCGAGTCCTCCGGGGCGGAAAAAGCCGGCGTGCTCCGCTGCTTCTCCATCGAGGACGGGCGGCTGCTTTGGGAGGCGGTGCACTCCAAACTCGCCGACGATGCCGAGGACGACAGCACCATCGGTCTTTGCTCCACGCCCTGCGTGGCGGGCGACGAAGTCTTCTACGTCAGCAATCGGGGCGAGCTCGTCTGCCGAGACGTCCGCGACGGCCGGCAAATCTGGTCGCTTGATTTCCGCGCCCGGCTAGGGGTCGAGGTCAATCAGGCCTCCGCGTCATCCCCGCTGGTCGTGGGTGAGCTGGTGTTTGCCCTTACGGGCAACGCGGCACACCCCCGGACCGGCAAGGTCCGGCAGCCGCAGGCGCCCAGTTTCGTCGCCGTGGATCGGAAGACCGGACGCGTGGTCTGGCAGGACGCTTCGCCCGGGGGCCGGATTCTCACGGGCCAGTGGGGTTCGCCGAGCCACGGCGTGGTCGAGGGCGTGGCGCAGGTTCTTTTTCCCGGCGGGGACGGTTGGCTCTACGCCTTTGCTCCGCGAGATGGCCGGCTCCTCTGGAAGTTCAATTGCAAGGCCCACGAGAAGACTTCCCCGGACGGCGAGCCGGATACCACCTTTAGCCTCGTGGCCGCGCCCGTATTTACCGGCCATCGGGTGCTGGTAGCGGTGGGCGAGCCCGAGGCGGGGAGCGGTCCGGGGGCCCTGCGATGCATCGACGCCCGCGGCCGCGGCGATCTCACTGGGGCGGGTGAGCTCTGGCGGCTGGGAGGGGAGGATTTTAACGACAGCATTTCCACCGTGGCCGTGCACGAGGGCCTCGTCTACGCGGCAGATGCCCCCGGCTACATTCACTGTATCGATCTCGAGACGGGACGCCGGCTCTGGGTCCACGACGCAAAGGCGAATATCTGGGGGTCACCGCTGGTGGCCGACGGCCGTTTGTGGGTGCAGACGGCGGATGGTGAGGTGCTACAGTTCGCCCTCGGCCGGGAGTTGCGCCTGCTCGCGAAGGTGCCCGCGCTGCCGGACGCTGGGCACGGCACCCCGGTAACCGCCGGGGGCGTCTTGTACCTCACTGGTCAGCGACACCTCTACGCGGTCGGCGGTTGAGGTCGGCGCGCCGTCTCGGAGGGCGGGCGCGCAATTTCTGTTTGCGGGTCACGTGCGCGGCCCGCTTAGCTCCTCGGTTCCGTCCCTTCACGATGCAACGCTCTCATCACTGCGCCCAGCTCACCCCCGCCGATCTCGGCCAGACCGTTTCGCTGCTCGGCTGGGTCGACACGATCCGGGATCAGGGCGGGATCATCTTCGTTGACCTGCGCGACCGCAAGGGGGTCACCCAGATCCAGTTGGAGCCGCGCGACAACACCGCTCTGGGCGAGCAGTTGAAGCAGCTCAAGCCCGAGTCGGTCATCGGGGTTACCGGCAAGGTGGTCCGCCGGCCCGCCGGCACCGAGAATCCCGGGCTGCCCACCGGCGCGATCGAGGTGAACGCCTCCGCGCTCGAGATCCTCAACCTGGCAGACACCCCGCCGTTCCCGCTGGACGACGCCGGCGGGGACAAGGTCAACGAGGACCTGCGCCTCACCTATCGCTACCTCGACCTGCGCCGGCCGAAAATGCGCCGCAACCTCGAGGTGCGCCATCGGGCGACCAAAGCGATTCGCGACTACTTTGATGGCCAGGAGTTTATCGAGGTGGAGACGCCCGCGTTGTTCAAGAGCACCCCGGAAGGCGCCCGTGAGTACCTGGTGCCCTCGCGCATCCACCCGGGCGAGTTCTACG
>SYDD01000205.1 GCA_005786775.1 Opitutaceae bacterium | reverse complement strand
GACGCGTTCCTCGACCGTTTTCTGTTTGTCCGCCCCACGGGCACGGCGTGGAACCCAGCGGTGGGCACCTGGGCCACGGCGGAACTGGAGCGCGCCCGCCACCTCTGGCGCGCCCTGTTCCGGGGCGATGCGCCGGTCAAGGACGACACCGCGATCACCGCCGAGGACCTCGCGCAAAGCCACCTTATCCTCTGGGGCGACCCGGGGGCCAACCAGCTGCTGGCGCGCCTATTGCCCGGCCTGCCGCTGCAATGGGATGCGCGGACGCTGACCTTCCGCGGCGAGCGGCTCGAGGCGGCGCACCACGCCCCGATCCTGATCTATCCCAACCCGCTGAACCCGGACAAATACGTGGTCCTGAACACGGGCATCGACTTCCGGGACCACGGCTACGGGTCCAATTCTCTGCAGACCCCGAAGCTGCCGGACCACGCGATCGTCGACCTGCGGGAAGCCCCCGGCGCGCGGTGGCCCGGGCGGATCGTGGCGGCCGGGTTCTTCGACGAGGCCTGGCGCTGATCCCGCCCCGCAGGCGCCCCGCAGGCGCGGGGCAGGCGCGGGGCAGGCGCGGGGCGGGGCAGGCGCAGGGATTTAAGGCAAAAGCGCCTTGCGGTTTGCCCGGAGCCGGCCTGCCTTGGACGACGCGTGCGCAACCTCGCGGGCTGCGCACTCGTCCTCCTCGGTCTCACCCCCTCACCGTATGATCCGCCTCCTGCCCCCCCTCCTCGCGGTCGCCACCTTCGCGGCGGTCCCCGGCCCCGGTCTCGCCGCCAGCGGCTGGCTCAACTGGCGCGGGCCGGACCAGAACGGCGTGTCGACCGCCACGACCAAGCTGCCGGACACCCTGGAGATCGGCGGCCCGAATCACCGCTGGTCCTTCAAGGTGCGCGGCGCGGGCACCCCGGTGGTCGCGGATGGACGGGTGTACGCCTTCGGCTTCTACGGTGAGACCACGGACGTGGAGGAGACCCTCCTCTGCCTCGACGTGAAGACCGGGGCCAAGCTCTGGGAGTACCGCTTCCGGGACTACCTCAGCGACACCACCTACAACCGCTACGCCATCGGCGCGCCGGTGGTGGATGCCGAGACCGGCAACGTCTACCTCGAGTCCACCTGGGGCCAGCTGTTCGCCTTCAACCGCGACGGCAAGCTCCTCTGGGAACACTCGACGATGGAGGAGTACGGCCGCCTCACCTTCCCCAACGGCCGCACCGGCTCTCTCGCCATCGATGGTCCGCTCGTGATCACCGACGGCATCACCGCCAACTGGGGTGCCGACGGTCCGGCCCGCAACCGCTTCTACGCCTTCGACAAGCGCACCGGCGAACTCGTCTGGTTCTGCACCCCGGGCATCGAGCCGCTCGACAGCACCTTCGCCACGCCCGTCTTCGGTAACCTCGGCGACCAGCGGGTGATGTACGCCGGCACCGGCTGCGGCAACATCGTCTGCATCAACGTCCGCACCGGCGAGCCGGTCTGGCGCTTCCGCCTCTCCCAGTCGGGCGTCAACGCGGACGTCCTCCTCGCCGGCCCGGGCAAGCTCATCGGGGTCCACGGCAAGGAGAACGTCGATGCCACCCACCACGGGCGCCTCGTCGCCCTCAAGATCCCCACCGAGTACCCCGCGGGCCCGAAGCCGGTCGTCCTGACCAAAGAGGCCGAACTTTGGCGCAACGATGAATTTATGGCCTTCAGCAGCTCGCCGCTGCTGGTCAACGGCCGCGTCTATTCGACCATCGCCACCGGGAGCCTGCTCTGCGCCGACGCCGCCACCGGCAAACTGCTCTGGAGCGAGAAGCTCGCGCCCGACCAGCTGCACGCCTCCCCCGCCTACGCGGACGGCAAGTTCTACGTGCCGATGCACAACGGCACCGTCCACGTCCTCAAGGACGCCGGCGACAAGGCGCAAATCGTCTCCGTCAACAAGCTCGACTCGCTGGTCCTGGGCGCCCCGGCCTTCTACGGCGATGCGGTCCTGATCTTCACCCGCGAGTCCCTCCACTGCTTCGGCCCCAAGGCCACCGCCGCCAGCGTGCCGCCCTCGGTGGCGTTCAAGCCGGAGCCGGCGGCCACTGGGCCGGTAGCCCAGATCCAGGTCGTCCCGGCCGAGTTTGCCCTGATCCCGGGCCAGGCCCAGTCCTTTAAGGTCTGGGGCCTCGACGCCGCCGGCCGCCGCGTGCGCGAGGTCACCAGCGAGGCCACGTGGGCCAAGTTCATCCCGCCGACCGCCCTGGTAAAGTCTGAGGTCGACGGTGAGCTGGCGGGCGCGACCCTGCGCACGACGCCCGCGGCGCGGCTCTCGGCCGGGCAGCTGCAGGCCAAGTGGAACAACCTGACCGCCGTCACCCGCGGCCGCGTCGTGGCCGGCCCGGGCCACCGGGAGACCTTCGATGCGCTGCCCCTAGGCCAGAAGAACGCGGCCGGCGAGGACGTTGGATTCCCCCCGCTCCCCTGGCTCGGCGCCCGGGTCAAGTGGCACGCCCTCGAGAAGGGCGGCTCCAAGGTCGTCACCAACCGCTTGGATAACATCCTCTTCCAGCGGACGATGAACTTCATCGGGCCCTCGACCCTGCGGAACTATACCCTGGAGGCTGATGTGATGACCGACGGCGACCGGCGCGTGATGTCCTCGGTGGGCCTGGTCAACCAGCGCTACCTGATCACAATGGTCGCGAACAGCCGGATCCTCGAAGTCACCAGCAATCACGAGCGGGTGAAGGAGTCCGTGCCCTTCGCCGCGCAGCCCAACACCTGGTACCGCCTGAAGACGCGGGTCGACAGCGACGGCAAGGGGGGCGGCTGGGTGCGGGCCAAGCTCTGGCCCAAGGCGCAGCCGGAACCCGAGAAGTGGACCATCGAGGTCCGCCAGGAGAAGCTCCACGACCGCGGCGCGCCCGGCGTCTTCGCCTTCTCCCCGCAGTCCCTGAAGCGCGTGTATCTGGATAACCTCGCCCTCTCCGCCAATGAATAAGCCCGCCCCGCTCCTCCGCCCCGCCGCCCTGCTCGCGCTGCTGGCCCTCACGGCCGCGCCGGCCGCCGCCAACGACTGGCCGATGTGGGGCGGCAATGCCTCCCGCAATATGGTGCAGCGGGCCACCGGGCTCCCGGATGACGTCGTCACCGGCAAGCTGATCCCGAAGACCGAGACCATCGACCCGCAGTCCACCAAGAACGTCCGGTGGGTGACCAAGCTCGGTTCCCAGACCTACGGCACGCCCGTGGTGGCGGGCGGACGGGTCTTTGTGGGCACCAACAACGAGTCGCCCCGCGACGCGGCCCAGCAGGGCGACCGCGGCGTGCTGATGTGCTTCGACGAGAAGACCGGCGCCTTCCTGTGGCAGCTGGTGATCCCGAAGGTCGGCGCCGGCAAGGTGAGCGACTGGGAATTCGTCGGCCTCTGCTCCTCGGCCGCCATCGAGGGCGACCGCGGGTACGTGGTCTCCAATCGCGGCGAGCTCATCTGCTTCGACGTTAAGGGGATGGCCGACGGCAACCAGGGTAGCTTTCAGGACGAGGCCAAGTTCTCGTCCGTTGACGGCAAGCCCGTGGTGGTGGGCCCGCAGAGCGCGGACAT
>SYDD01000204.1 GCA_005786775.1 Opitutaceae bacterium | reverse complement strand
GCCGGCCTCCGGGCGGCGGATCAGGGCGCCGTTCGCGGCGCGCGCGTACGCGCCGGTCGCGGTGCGCTGCCAGACCGCGTCCGGCGTGAAGAGGGGGCCCTCGCCCTGGGCGCGCGTCCGCTCGCGCCGCACGCCGGTCACGACCCGCAGCCGGTTGTGGAAAAGGCCGAACTCGGCCTGCACGTAGCCGGCCTGCACGCCCTCCTCGAGGCGCTCCGAGTTGTTGATGCGGAACTGCTCCTCCGCCACCACCTGCGCGGGCGTCTTCGTCCAGAGGTTCGGATTGGCCGCGGCGCCGTCCCAAGCGCGGTACAGGGAGACGAAGGGTAGGGAGGACAGGCCGAAGAACTCGGGCTGGTTCACGTAGTTGCGCATCCCGAACGGGGCGGGCGAGTCGGGGGTGTTCGCGTTCCCGTCGGGGCCGAGGTAGGTCCAGTTGATGCTCTGGCGGCGGACGTCGCGCACCTTCACGCGCGAGAGGCCACCCACCTGCACGGCGGCGGGGAACGACAGCGCCGGCAGCGCGCGCCGGACGTCGACCTTCGCGTTGGACAGGCTGTCCTGGATCGGCCGCGGCGTGGATTGCGCGGTGTTGAGCCGGTACTGGCTGAGGTCGCGCCAGTCGACCTCGCGGTTGGCGTTGTCGAGCACCTGGAAGCCGTACGGCCGGAGGGTGTTGATGCCGGAGAGGTTCACGCGCACGGGGTTGGTGAGCGCGATCCCGAGGGTGCGGAAGCGGCCCTCCGACGTGTCGAAGTAGCCGCCACCGGCGTTGGACTGGCTCGTGCCCGCGACGACGCGCCACGTGCCGTCGTCGTACCGGTAGCGCAGGGTGGCGGCCTTGGTGTCGAGGCGCTGCACGACGGAGGCGCCGAGGCCCATCAGGGCGACGCCGCCGCGGCCGGTGGCCCCGTTGGTGAAGTCGGGCCCGAAGGTCAGCGGGACGCCGCCGGCGACGGATGGCGCGCCGTTGGTGCCGGTGGTGAAGTTGACCGACGCGTTCGAACGATCGGCGATGAAGCGGCTGCGCTCGAGGCTGAGCGAGAGCACGCCGTTCGGGTGTGGGCGCCAGTCGGCCTTGAGCGCGGCGGACTGGCGGGCGGTGAGGCGCGGGACGCTGATGACCTGGTACGACTGCAGGTACGGGCGCTCCAAGGTGCCACCGGTCCCGGTGCCGCTGGTGGCGTAGCCCTTGGTCGAGCGCTGCTGCTCAACGAAGCGGTCCTGCACCTGGCCGGTGACGACGAGCCCGAAGTTGCGGTTGACGGGCAGGGTGTAGTCGAAGCTGGCGCTCGGGCGCACCTTGTAGATGCGCTCGTCCGAGACGTGCGGCTCCTTCTCCAGGCCGAGGCGGTTGTGGATGCCGGCGAGGCTCACGCTCCAGCGCAGCTGCGCGCTCTTCCGCTCGAAGGCGCTCTTGCTCACCATATCGATCGAGCCGGACATCGAGTCGGCGGGCGTCGACGGGGTGGGGACCTTGGTCACCTCGAGGCGGGAGATGTTGTTGATCGAGACCTCCTTGAACTGGAACACGCGCGAGGCGCCCTGGGGGTTGCCGGTGTTGGCCATCTCGAGGCCGTCCGTCGAGAGCACGGCCATCGAGGTGGGGAACCCGCGCACGGCGACGGAGGCGACCGAGCCGCCGGACTCGGTGTCGTACTCTGCGGTGATGCCGGGGAGGTATTTCAGGAACTCGCCCACGTTGCCGTCCATCACGTCCCCGAGCGAGTCGGCCGCGACCACCGTCTTGATGTTCGGGGCGAAGCGCTGCTCGTTGATCGCGATGGCGGCGCCGTCCGTCTCGCGCTCGGTCGCCACGGTGAAGGCGTCGAGGCGGACCACGCCGGCGCCGCCGTAGCGGGCCGCGCTGGTGAGGGCGAAGTCCTGCTCGACGACCTCGCCGGCGCGCACGGTCACGGTCACCCGCTGCGCGTCGAGGCCGGTGTAGAAGGCCTCGAGCGTGACGGGTCCCGGCGGCAGGGCGGCGAGGCGGTAGCTGCCGGTCTGGTCGGTGAAGGCGGCGCGCTCGGTGCCGGCGACGGTGATGCGGACGTTGTTGAGGTACTGCCCGGTGACGACGTTCTGCACGCGGCCGGAGATGCCGCCCGGGGCGGGCGCGGCGGCGGGCAGCAGGGACGCGAGGGGCAGCAGCAGCAGGAGCAGGCGCAGGCGGGGGTGGTTCATGGTCGGAAGGGAAAGGCTCAGGGGCGTTGGCGGTTCAGCTCGGCGCGGAAGTCGCCGAGGCTGTTCCAGTGGAGCGGGGCGCCGAGGTCGACCTCGGCCACGACGACCGTGCCCCAGTCGCGGGCCTCGGCCAGGCGGCGGCCGTCGCGGCCGAAGACCGCCGAGACCATCCAATCCTGCGCGGCGTCGGTGTGCGTGCTGCTGACGACAAAGACGTGGTTCTCCGCGGCGCGGGCGGCGGCCAGCAGCGGGTTGCAGCCCATCACGGGGAAGCCGATGACCTCCGCGCCGCGGTTGGCCAGCTCGCGCGCGATCTCCGGGAAGAAGCCATCGTAGCACACCATCAGGCCCACGCGGCCGAACCGCGTCGCGAACACGGGGTATTCCTCGCCGGGCGTGAAGCCGCCGTCGACCTCGCCGCGGGGCAGGCAGATCTTGCGGTACTTGCCCGCGACCTCGCCGTCCGGGCCGATCAGCACCGCGACGTTGTAGATGAGATGGCCGTCGCGTTCCACCAGGCCGGGGACCAGGTAAAGGTTATGCCGGCGGGCGAGTTCGCCGAAGAACCGCGTCGAGGGCCCCGGGATCGGCTCGGCCACGTCGACGTAGGTGGAGCCGGAGCCGAAGGTGACGACCTCGGGCAGGACGACGAAATCGGCGCGCTGGCGCGCGGCCTCCGCCACCAGCGGCACGAAGGCCTCCCGCCGGGCCTCGGGGGTCCGGGCGTCGCGCGGGACGAAGTGCACCGCGGCCAGCCGGGCCGTCCGCGCCGGGGGCGGGGCGGTCTCGGTCAGCGCGACCTCGGCCCATTCGACCCGAGCGTTGGGCGCCCAGCGGAACTCGAGTTCGACGATGACGCTCGTGGCGGCCGCGGGCGCGAGGTAGGTCCCGGTGACGGGCACCCAGCCATCCGGGCCCGGCGCGCCGTCGGCGGGAAGTTCCTGCTCCGCGCGCGGCCGCTCGGCGCCGCGGTAGGAGGCGCCGGAGGGGGCGTCACGGAGGACCCCGCGGTTGCGGTCGTCGCGCCAGTGGAGGCGGACGACGGCGGTCTTGCGGCCGTCGCCGGGTCCGCCGCGGCGCAGGGCGTGGAACCGGTAGTGGCGGCCGCCCTGGACGGGCAGGGTGGTGGTCCAGCGGCCGAGGAGCCCGGGGCGGGCGTCGGCGGCGATGACGAAGGCGCCGGTGCGGGCGGGGCCGCCGGCGGGGTCGTAGGTGAAGGTGGGCGCGATTTCGGGGCGCGGGGCGCCGGTGGTCCAGCCCGCGGGCGCGCCGGGCGCGGCGGGGGCGGTCAGGGGGGCGGCGAGCAGCAGGAGGACGGGGAGGAGCCGGCGCATCGGGGAGGGGTGGCGTCGATGGAACGCCGCCGCCCGGCCGTGGCAATGGTTTCCGGCGCCGCCGCGCCGCCCCGCCGCGCGGGACTCAGAACGCGATCGTGTTCGTCCAGACGTAGAGGCGGGGCTGGCCGTAGAACGTGACGGCGAGGTTGGCGGGCACGGTGAAGCCGCTGCCGTTGTTGGGCAGCGTGCCGAGGACGTAGTGGTTGAACGCGTTCTCCACGTTGACCTGGCTGGTCCAGAGGAAGCGTTTGCCCACCTGGCGGCGGTACGAGGTCACGAGGTTCACCTGCCAGGTGTCGGGCGAGGCGAAGAGCTCCCGCCCGCCGCCCGGGGTGTTGTAGTAGAACGTGCGGTTCCGGAGCCCCAGCGCGACCGTGCCGCCGACGCTGAAGCCGCGCAGGAGGTGTTCGCCCGTGAAGGTGTAATTGTTGGTCAGCACGAGGCGGTACTGGGCGTAGCCGACGGTGTACTCGCCCTTCCGCGCGACCACCGTCTCGCCCTTGGCCCCGAACGGGTCAGACCACGCGTAGGGGATGCGCGCGACCGGCAGGCCGGTAACGCCGGTCAGGGCGGTGCCGTTGGCGCCGACGAAGTACTGCAGCACCCGCCGCACGTTGCTCGCCTGGAGCCGGCCGTTGTCGTCGGCGGGCTGGGCCCAGTAGGGGCCGTTGCGGTCGTTCATCATCGCGAGCGTGAGCGGCTGCCACTCGCCCTGGTTCTGGAGCGTGGCGGGGTCGACCTGCCGGTTGAGCGTGGCGATGTTGGCGGCGATCACCGCCGGGGTGACCGGCACCGTGAACGGCGTGCCGTTCTGGTAGGTCACCACGCCGTTGCGGAGGTGGAAGTCGTCGTTCCAGAGCAGCGGGTACTTCTTGTCGGAGAGGTTGCGGCCGTCCGCGGTGGTGGCGGCGAGGCGCAGGCGCCAGTTCGGCGTCGGGCTGGCGGTCAGGATGAGCTCGAGGCCGCGGGTGGTGCGGTCGAGGTTCGTCCACTGGTTCTTGGCGCCGGCCGGGCCGTTGTGGGCGCCGTTGAGGCCGGTGGGGTTGATCAGGTCGCGCACGCCGCCGCCGGCGTTGATCATCTCGTCCTTGGAATTGGTGCGGAAGGCCTGCAGCGAGCCGGAGAAACGCTGGTCCCGCGTCGTGAACTTGAGGCCGGCCTCGTGGCCGGTACCGCTCGAGGTGCGGGGCGCGTTGCCGAGCGGGTCGTTGGCGTTGACCAGCGGGATGTTGTAGGTGCTGGAGAAGCTGTAGTACGGCCGGAGCGCCTCGGTGAGGCGCGCGTTCAGGCCGAGGTTGTAGCTGCGGTTGCCCGCGGAGGACTCGGCCCACGGCTCGGCGACGTTGGCGGTGATGTTGGGCGTGCGCTTGAAGTTCTCGTTGGACCGCACCCCGACCAGCGTGGCGAAGCGGTCGCCCCACCAGCTCGTGTAGTTGGAGGCGTAGAACCCGGCCGTGCGATTCTCCCAGTGGTGGCCGTCGTTGTTCTGGCCGCTGACGCCCGGCAACCCGGCGAGGCTGGCGAGGCCCAGCGGGTTGTTGGGCCGCACCCACGCGGGGTCGCGGGGGTTGTTGGGCATCCGCACGTAATTCGCGCCGCCCCAGGTCAGCCGCGGCGTGAGCCAGCCGCCGCGGGGGAGCGGCTTCTTCTGCGGGCCGTCCGCGACGGACCACCACAGGCGCGGCATCGGGGTGCGGCCGAGGTTGGTCGGGAGGCGCGGGTCCTGGACGACATTGAAGTTCGCGTCGGCGAGGTAATAACCGAAGTCCGTCGGCCCGGAGTCGGCCCACTCGATGTCGTAGCCGAGGAGCGTCTGCGTCGCCGCGCGGCCGCCGAGGAGGTCGCGGGTGATCATCGCGGCGCCGCGGGCGGCCCAGCGCCGCGTGGGCTGCTCGGCGTCGGCGAGGGTGGCGCCGTTGGCCCACTCGTTGAGCGGGTTGCCGTTCAGCAGCGGGGCGCTGAGGTTGGCGATGCCGCCGTTGGCGCGGTCGGACTGGTAGTCGTTGTAGAGGACGTTGAATTGGGTGGAGAGCCAGCGCGTCCAGACCGTCTCGGTGAGGACGGCGTAGGTCTTGTTGGTGACGTACTCCGAGGCGGTCCAGCCGGCCCAAGCGTTGAGGTTGTCCCAGGTGAGCCGGCCGTTGGCGATCGCGCCGCGGGGCCAGGGCTGGCCGGTGGCGGGGTTGATCGCCCCGGCGAGCCCGTTGCGCAGCATATACCCGAGGCCGAAGTTGTGGCGCGGGTCGGTGGCGGCGTTGGTGAACGCGATGTTCTCCTGGTTGGTGTTGAGGATGCGCTGGTTGACGGTCTGCTGGGCCTGCGCGCGGACGACGGTGCGGAGCGCGTCGAGCTTGAGCGCGACCTGCCCGTAGAAGCCCCGCGTCTCGTAGCCGATGAAGAGCCGGCGGTAGCGCTGGGTGTCGTCCAGCAGGGCGAGGCGGAAGGCGATCCAGTCGCGGCCGAGATTGTGGTCGAGCTGCCCCTGCCGGGAGCCGTGCTGGTCGAGGCGCCAGGAGAACGAGGTGGCGTGCCGGTTGAACTGGGCGCGCTTGGAGACGGTGTTGACCGTGCCGCCGGCCCCGCCCGCTCCGTAGAGGAGGCCCTGGGGCCCGCGCACGACGTCGGCGCGCTCCACGTCGAACGTGCTGGTGATGCCGACGGCGGTGGAGCCAAAGTTGTTGGCCGCGCCCGTGGCGGCGAAACCGTCTCGCCGGATCGCGCCGCCGCCGGTGCCGCGGATGCCGATCGTCTGGTTGCCCACCCGGTCCCCGGGCTGCTGCGAGAGCGCGTCGCTGTCGGGGTTGGACATCACGGTGCCCGCCCCGGCGCCGTAGCCGTTGAGCATCTCCTCGACGGAGGTGACGGCAATATCGCGCATGAACTCCGCGGTGAAGATGTCGGCCGAGACGGGCGTACGGTCGAGGGCGGTGTTGAACTGCGTGAGCGAGTTCGAGTTGAGCGCCCCGTAGCTGTTGTCCGCCTCGGCCTTCACCTCGAAGGGATTCAGCGCGACGAGGCCGCCGGCGGGCCGGGTGGCCGGGGCCGGAGCCGGTGCGGGGGCGACCTGAGCGCGGAGAGCCGGGGCGAGCAGCGCGGCGAGGGGCAGGAGGGCGCGGAGGGTGCGCGGGAGCGGGCGGGGGTTCATCGCAGGGTGGGGTGGGGCGCCGCGCGGCCGACGCGCCGCGGGCTGGCCGGGGAGCCAAACAAGTGGCGGCCGGGAAGGAAGCCCGAAGCGGCGCTAGGCCGCCAAGTGGATCCGCCGGGTTCAGGCCGGCGCGAGGGCGCGCGCGAGGAACTCCCGGTTGGCCCGCGCGTTCCGAGTGGTGGCCTCGGCGCTTTCGCCGACCGCCCCGCCCTCGAGCATCACCGGACCTTGGAAGCCCGCGCGGCGGAGCCGGCGGAACAGCGCCGCGAAGTCCACCGCGCCCGCGCCCAGCTGGATCATCACCTCGCCGCCCTTCGCCGCGCAGTCCTTCGCGGTGAACGCGAGGACGTGCGGCAGCAGGGGCTCGAGCTCCGCGACCGGGTCGAGGCCGGTGTAGTGGATGATGTTGCCCGGGTCGTACCAGATCCCGAAGTTCGGGTGGTTCACGCGCTCCACGCAGCGCAGCAGGTCGGTCGCGGCGGCGGTCACCCCGCCGTGTGGCTTCGTCACGATCCGCACGCCGAGCTCAGCCCCTTGGGCGGCGGCGTACGCCATCGCCCGGTACCACGTCTCGTATTGAGCGGGTTTGCCGACGCCGGTGTTGATGAGGGTGCCGAGTCCCAGCGTGCGCGCGTTCGCGAGCTGGCGGCGGATTTCCGCGCGCGCGGCCTCGTCGAACGGACCGTCGTCCCGGGTGCGCAGGCGCCCCATCACGGCCCGCAGGCCCCGCGCGCTGATCTTGCGCCCCAGGTCGGCCAGGTAGTCGGCCGACGTGGCGGCGACGAATGGATCCTCCTTGGTCGGGGTCTGCAGCCCGAGTTCGGTGAATCCCGCGGCGCGCACGCCGTCGAGCATCGCGTCGCAGCTCCACTTGGTCCACGGCCGGTTCAGGCAGCCGATGGTCCAAGTGGGAGCGGTCGCCGCGGGCAGCGTGGGGCGGAAAACGGCGGTGGCGCCGGCGGCGGCGAGGGCCTGGCCGAGGAACGCGCGGCGGGAGCGGGGGGCGGGGGGCATCCCGGAAAGGTTAGGCGGGCCGTCGCGCGCGCGTCCACCTTTTCAGCCCCGCGCCGGAGCGTCCCGCGGGTCTCAGGGCCGGGGCAGGGGTTCGGCGAGGGCGTGCAGGTCCGCCAGCTCCCCGGCCGCGAGCGCGCGGTCGAACACGGCGACGCCGCCGATCCAGCCGGTGAAGCCCACGCTGCGGCTGCTGTGGATGACGCGCCCGATGGTGAAGGGGCCGCCGGTTCCGTCCGCCGGCGGCGCGTAGATGCCGTGCGGGTACCACCACGGGTTGAGCCGCAGCGCGACCAGCTCGCGGCCGGTCTCCCGCCCGCCTTCCAAGGTGACCCGCACCCGCGTGTACCGGTACTCCCGGAGCTCGACCTGGCGCCCGCCCTCCTCGGCCAGCGGGGTGACGCGGAGCGGTTCGTCCTCCGGCGGGTTGTAATGTTGGTCCGCGGGAAAGGCGGGATCCTCGCCTTCCTGGAGGCCGGGAATCCGGGCGAGGCGGCCCTGCCGCCAGGCATTGGCGGCGGAGGAAATCAGCCGGTCGCGGTGCGGGTTTTCCAGCCAGCGGTCGCCATCGCGGCCATCGAGCCAGCCGGTGAGCTCCCGCGTGCGGCTGTTGAAGGTCATCGCGAACGTGCGCCACGACCGCGCCAGTACGTCGGCGGGGGCGTCGTGGGGCACCCGCGGCGATTGGGCGGGGGAGTTGCTCTTGTGGAGCGCGTACCGGTTCAGGAAGGAGCTGGCGCCGTTCTCCGAGACGTGGCCGCAGGCCGCCCCCTCGTGGTTGAGGCCCGCGAACAGGGCGTACTGGCGCTGCCCGCGCTCGACGCGCGCGATGGTCTCGGTCGACGCCTGCCGGAGATCGGTGCCCTCGTGCCAGATGCCCGCGAGCGCGTGGTTGCCGCTCTCACGGATGGCCCAGACGACCACCGTGACGGCCCGACCCGGCCCCTTGATGTCCAACGGGGTGTCGTGCAGCCGGGAGCGGGGAACCAGCAGCAGCGGGCGGAAGTCCGGGTCCGTCTCCGCGCGGATCCGGATCGCCTCGCCGAAGGGGCCGGAACCGAGCAGCGGGAAGTCCCGGTAGGTCGCGGCGGGACCCGCTTGCCAGAAGTCGCGCACGTAGTTCCCGGCGTCGAGCGGGTAGTCGGTCGGCGCCCCCCGCGGCACGTGCGCCGTGAAGCGCCCCCCCGGCGCCTCGCGCCGCGTGAAATCCCAGAAGGCCACGAGTCCCGGGATCCCCGTCACCCGGGCGATTTTCTCCTGGTAGGGATCCGCGGCGGCAGGGCCGGCGAGCACGCAGGCGAGGCAGAGGCGCCGCAGTGCGGCGGGGAGCGCGGCCGGGATGGGCATTGGGGATGGCTTCCGGTTAGAGGCGCGGCTGTTCAGGGCGCAAGCGCGGCGAGCGCCACGACCAGCTCCGCGACCGCCGCGCCGTCGGCCTCCGCGGCGGGCTCCGCCAGCGCCGCCCAGTCGGTCCCGAGCCGGACGCCCCGGCGGGCGAGGAGCGCGAGGGCCGCGCCCGGCTCCGTCACCTCCGGTGCCACGCGCGCCGCGACCGACACGAGCAGGGCGCGGGCCCGGGCGGCTTC
>SYDD01000031.1 GCA_005786775.1 Opitutaceae bacterium | reverse complement strand
CCACGGGATGTCGCGGCTACCGAGAAAGTAGTCGCGGGTCGTGCGCTGGTCTTTGCCGAACCAGGCGCCCAGCGCGATCATCGCGATGAGGTAACCGACGATGATCACCCAGTCGCCGACGCTAAAGTAGGAGTTCATGGGGTGAGGGGGATCTAGCCGCGCCCGCCGAGCGCAGGCGAGGAATTTCCCGGCGCAGCCGGGAAGCGCGTTGCGGCGCCGGGCAGAAACTCCCAGCGTCTCGGCTGTGATCTTTCGCTTTCTCGCTGGCCTTCTCCTGCTGGTCCTCGGGTTAGGCGCGCCGCTGCGGACCGCGGCAGCGGCCGCCCCCGTCACGCTCGCCGAGCTGCAGGAACGGCTCGACCAGCGCCTGCGCAGTGAGCGCTTCCGCGGCGGGCTGTGGGGCGTGCAAATCGTCTCCCTCGCTTCCGGCCGCGTCTGGTTCGAGCACGAGCCGCGCCGGCTGATGAGCCCGGCGTCCAACAGCAAGCTGTTCGCCGGTGCGCTCGCGCTGGATGTGCTCGGGCCGGAGTTTCGCATCCGCACACCGGTGTTGGGCGCCGCCGCGCCGAATACCGAGGGGACCTTGGCCGGCGATCTTTTTATCGCCGGCCGGGGCGATCCGAGTTGGCGCGTCAGGGGCACGAGCCGCCCCTTTGCCTCAATCTTTATGCCCGTGGTGGAGGTCCTACGGCGTGCGGGCGTGCGGCGCATCGCAGGAGATGTGGTTGCCGATGCCACGTGGTTCCACCAGCCGCCCCAGGGCTCGGGTTGGACAGTCGATGACCTGAACGATTGGTACGGGGCCGAACTTTCCGGAGTGAGCCTCGAGCAGAATTACGCGGAGTTAAGCCTGACCCCGGCGCCGGTCCCCGGTGGCGAGGTGTCGCTCGCGTGGCTCCAACCGGACGTTGGGCTGGAGCTAATCAGCCGCCTACGTACGGGAGCCGCGGACGCGCCGGCGCAGGTGGTAGTGCGTCGGATCCTGGGTGAGCCGCGGGTGCACCTCTGGGGTTCGGTGCCTGCCGGAGGTCAGCCCGAGCTGGTAAATGTTACCGTGCCTCGCCCCGCGGATTGGTACGCGACAGCGCTGCGCGCTGCTCTATTGCGGGAGGGAATTGTGGTGGCGGGACGGGCCCGCGCTGTGCGATGGCCGGATCCGAGTCCCGTACCCGTCGGGGCGGTCGGCTTGGGGGAGCTGATTTCACCGCCGATGCGGGAGCTGGTAGCGGAGTTTATGAAGCCGTCCCAGAACTTGGAAACGGACCTAATCTTTGGGCATCTGGGCGAAACGAGGCGCGGAAGCGCCACGCCCCCTTACCGTACCGGCGAGGCGCTCGCCCTAGACGCATTGCGGGAATTTCTTGTCCGCGCGGGCGTCGATCCCACGGAAGTGCGTTTTGAGGAGGGATCGGGCCTCTCCCGGAATAATCTCCTTACCGCGCGCGCTACGGTTGGCCTGCTCACGGCGATGGCGCGCCATCGCGCGGCTCGTGACTTTGAGGCCTCATTGCCGGTCGCCGGGCGGGACGGGACCCTGCGGACGCGCCTCCGCGGTACGGCGGCAGAGGGCAACGTGAGCGCCAAGACGGGTACCCTGCGCTACGCGAATGCGATCTCCGGATATGTGACTACGGCTGGCGGTGAGCGCCTCGCCTTCGCGCTCCTACTCAATCGGCAGGTCCCGGAGCCCGGTGCCCCGAGTGTGCGCGAGGAGCTCGATCAGATGGTGGCCCTCCTCGCCGCCTACGCTGGTCCGGGCTGAGCGCGGCGGGTACTGCCCGCGGCTGAGGTTCACTTTTCGCGGAAGAGTCGGCTCTGCACGACCGCGTGAACGAGGGAGCGCAAGCCGTAGCTGTCCCCGCGGGTTTCCGCGAGGATGCGCTCCACCTCCGGCCGATCGCTAAAGTGGGAGTGCGCGCCGGTGGCAAACAGCAGCAGCTGCCGGGTAAAATTGCGGGCGAGGGCCGCTTCATCCTCGCGCACGAGGCGCTTTAAGTCGCGGATGCCTCGGAAAGGCCGACCATCGGGCAGTTCGCCGCTCGCGTCCACGGGGAGCGCGAGATGGAAGGCAAAGGGCTGGCCGTTCTTTCCGAGGCCACGGAGTGCGGGTTTTTCCTCATCGATCGCACGATAGCGTTCCCGCCAGCCGCCGAGTACATCGAAGCTTTCCAGCGCGAAGCCGGGTGGATCCATCTTCCGGTGACAGGAAGCGCAGGAAGCGTTCTCGCGGTGACGAGCAAGCTGCTCCCGAATCGTCACCGCACCGCGGATGTCGGGCTCGACGGCGGCGACGGGCGGCGGCGGCGAGATGTCGATACCAAGGATCCGCTCGACGATCCATTTGCCGCGAAGGACGGGTGAGGTTGTCGTGCCGTTGGCCGTGACCTTGAGCACGCTAGCCTGCGTCAGAAAGCCTCCGCGCGGGCTGTCCGCGGGCAGCTCGACGCGGCGCATCGCGATCCCGCTTACCTCGGTTAGGCCGTAATGGCGGGCGAGCCGCTCGTTCAAGTAGGTGAAATTGGCGTCCGCGATGAACCGCGCCGGGTGGTTGCGTGCAAGAAGCTCAGCGAAATAGAGCCGGGTCTCCGCTACGGCGGCCTCGGTCAGCGCGTCGTCGAGGTAATAATCGTTATAGAGGGTAGTTGAGGGGGTGGACTCCTCCATTTTCCGGAGGTCGAGCCAGTAATCGAGGAACGCGTCTCGGAAGCGTTCGGCGCGGGGGTCGGCGAGCAGGCGTTCGGTTTCGGCGCGGAGGATCGCCGGATTCTGGATGCGGCCGGAGTCCGCGAGCCCGCGCAGCCGTTCGTCGGGCGGCGAGTTCCAGAGGAAGAGGGCGAGCCGGGTGGCGAGCGCGTGATCGCCGAGGGGCCCGGGCGCCTCCTCGGTGAAGAGGAAACCCGGGGAGGCCAGTACGGCGGTGTAGGCCGCGAGCAGCGACTCCGCGAAGCCGAGGCCCGCGGCTCGGCGCTCGTCGAAGAGCTGGATAAAGACTTCGGTCTCCCTAGGCTGGACCGGCCGGCGGTAGGCGCGGGCCACAAAGTTGGCGAGGAGGCGGCGGCCGTCAGCGGCCGGGTCCGCGCTCTCGACCTCGACCTTCTCCTCCGCGAGGGGCTCGACGCGCTGGCCGGGATTACGGCTGCCGTCGGCGCGCACGGCCTCCCGGACCACCGGCACCGTGACCCCGCTCTCCCCGGTGCGAGCCAAGCGCAGCGGCAGGTCACCGAAAAGCAGGCGATAGCCCGCGAGAGTGGTCGGATCCTGCAGCGGCCCCTCGACCTCCATCCAGCGGAAGGCGACGCTCGGCGTGCCGTCGGGT
>SYDD01000203.1 GCA_005786775.1 Opitutaceae bacterium | reverse complement strand
TCGGGCGTCGAGATCGTCACGGCGTCGATCTGCGACCCGAGCCGGTCGAGCATCACCCGGTAATCTTGGAAGAAAGGCACGCCGGCGTGCGCCTTGACGGTGCGGGCCGCGCGCGTCTCGTCGACGTCGCACAGCGCGACCTGATTCTCCTCCTTCATCGCGGCCACCGCCGCGGCGCCGCGGCCGCCGACCCCGACGCAGGCGACATTGAGCCGCGCGCCCGGGGAGGTCCCACCCTGGCTGCGCCACCCGGCCGGGAAGCCGAGCGCGCCGGAGGCGGCGGCGAGAACCGAACGGCGCGCGAGCGGGGCGGCTGGGGCGGGCGGCATCCCCGGAGGCTGGCCGCACCGGGCGCGTGCGTCCAGCCTGGCCACCGTCTCCGGGGGAGCCGTCCGCTCAGGCGGCGAGCGGCCGGCGCTCCGTGCGCCACGCCAGCCCGCGCCGGGCAAGCCGCACCCGCAGGTCAGCCGCCACCGCGTCCCACCGCGCCGGCGTCTCCACCACCCGCCACTCCTCCCGCAGCCGGCGCAACAGCGCTTCCGGCAGGACCATCACCCCGTAGCCACGACGATTGTTCGAGTTCATGGCCGCAGCTTAGCAGGGGGGTGGGCCACGGGCTGTCCCACGCTGTCCCCGATTTTGGGTATACGCGGGTCTGGGTCCGCGCCCGCCCCCCGGCACGCTCGGTGGCGCAACCTATGAAAAACAACTCCTCCCGCTTCCCCGCCCCCTCGGGCGGCAATCCCCGCGCTGGCGGCTCCGGCCAGGCGCCCCTCCGCGTGCTCCGGCTCGGCCGCGTCAAGGCCACCATCTGGGAAAACACCGCCGAGGACCGCGCGTTTTACAACGTGAAGTTTACCCGCACCTACGTCGACGACCAGAAGCAGTTCAAGGACAGCGACAACTTCGGCCGCGACGAGCTGCTCCTCCTCGCCAAGCTCGCCGACCTCGCCCACACATTCGTCTGCGACCAGGCCGCCGCCAACACCCGCCCCCAGGAGTCCGCCGCCTGAGGCGGACCCCGCGGGCCGGCGACCGGCCCGGGCTCAGCCGCCTGCCGCGCCACCCTTCAGGTAGGCCAGCAAGGCCGACAGCTCGCCCGGGGTCATCGTCTGCTCCAGCCCGTCGGGCATCAGCGATACCCCTGAGGCCGTCAGGCCCGCCAGATTGCGGCGCAGGACAGTCTCCTCCGCGCCCGCCGCGGTGCGCAGGGTCAAGCTCGCCTCGGTCTCCGCGACCACCCAGCCCGTCACGCTCCGCTCATCGGTGGTGGTGACGGTCACCGCCTGATAGGCCGGCGCCACCTCGTAGTTTGGCACCAGGATGTGCAGGAGGAGGGCGTCGGCCGGCTGGTTACCGACCCCGGTCAGGTCCGGCCCGACCTTGCCGCCGACCCCGTTGAAGCTGTGGCACGCCGAGCAGGCGCGCGCGAACGGGGCCGCGCCGGCGGCCACGGCGGCCCGCGGGTCCAGGCTCGCCTTGGCCTTCCGGTAAACCTCCATTCGGTCGCCGCCCTCGAGGCTGGCGAACAGCCGCTGCGCCTCCGCGCGCAGCTCGATGTTGGCCTGCTTGAGCAGCGCGGCGCGGCGCACCGAGGAAATCTCCGGCGCCCGCACGGTGCCCCGGTCGATCGCGGCGAACAGGACGCGCGTCATCGCGGGCTTCGCCGCCAGCGCCGCCACCGCCGCCTCGCGGACCTGCGGCGTGAACCGGCTCCAGTTATCCGGCCGCACCAGCAACTCCGCCCCGCGGGCATCGCCGAGGCGCTCCAGCGCGCGGACGAACTGCAGCTGCACTTCCGGCGCCTGCCGCGCGTCGAGCAACGCCGCGGCCCGGCCCAGCCCAGCCGGATAGTCCGTCAAGGCCAACAGGGACACGGCCCGCGAGCGCTGGGCCGGTTCACCTGCCGGGTCGAGCGCGAAAGTGGCGGCCCGGCCAAAGACCTCCTCCAAGGCGGCCGCCCCCGCGGGACCCGCCAGGGCCGCGAGCACGTCCGTCGCCGGCTTCCCCTTCAGGTCCGGCCGCGCCCGACGGCCTTCGGCCAGCCCGAGGATCGCCGGAACCCGCCACCCTGCGTCTGCCGGGGCCGCGAGGGCCGCGCGCAAAAACTCTCCCGCCGCTTCGGCCGAGCCGCCTGCACCGACGAGCCGGCCCACTTCCTCCTGTAGTGCCGCAGCCACCGCTGGAGTCGCGGCGGCAAGCCGGGGCGCCAGCGCCGCTTGAAAGGCCTCGAGCCTGCCGCCCACGCCGCTCAGCACCGCCGCGCGCGCCCAGCGTTCCGCGCCATCCCGCACTGCGACCGCCGCAAGGCCCTCCACCGCCCGCGGATCCGGCCAGGATCCGAGGGCCAGGGCGGCGAGGAAACGCACGCGGGCATCGGGATCCGCCGCGGCCACCAGCAGCCGCGCGCCCAGCGCGGGCTCCGTCGCGAGCCGGGCCCCGGCCAGGGTGATGCCCTGCTCGCGCACGCCCGCGACCGCGTCCCGCGTAGCTGACTCCAGCACCGCGGGCGACAGGCGCCCGAGGCCCGCGAGGGTCCAGAGCGCGCGCACCCGCGCCTCCGGCCGGGAACCGGAGCGAACGAGCGCTGCCAACCGGTTCAAGG
>SYDD01000202.1 GCA_005786775.1 Opitutaceae bacterium | reverse complement strand
TCAGGCACGTGGGCGGGATCCGGAAGCAGGTCCGCGAGGAAGCGTTCCGGCGGGCCGCCCAGGCGGGCGAAAATGTCCATCGTCGCTGATCCCCCAAAGGGCTCCAGCGCGTGGCGGATCGCTTCCAGAACGAGAGGAAGGCTGTCGAGCAGCGTGCCATCGAGGTCGAAGACGACGGCGCGCTTGGGAAGGACGGGAACAGTCATTCGACGGGCAGGACCAGGCCCGCGGCGGGCGGCGCCCACGGCTCGGCCAGCGACGCCGGGGCAAAGGCAGCGGCCGGCAAGGGCAAATTGAGGGCAGCGCCCGTGACCTGGAACCGTGTCTTGTCGCGGGTGAGCTCGTTGCGGTAATCGGCCTGCCGGGGGATGTATTGCTCGCCGACCTTCTTGAGGCTCACGAGATAGAACGTCTTCAGGACTCCGCCGTTGGCCGCCACCAACTCGGTTTGCATCAGGGCGTTGAACTGGGTGTCGAGGTAGGCCCGGGCCGCGGCAAAACCACCACCCTGCTCCAGAAAGGCGGGCGGCGCCTTGAACAGATACGAATACGCGGGGCGGCCGAAGGCGCGGGCGAGTTTCTCCAACTGCGCTACGGGCCAATACACGAAGGGCATCTGCAGGTCGAACGCGGAGACCTCCACTCCAGGGAACAGCGGCGCGACGGCCGCCGCCGGGGCCACCTGCTCCACTTGGCTCCCCGCCCAGCGCCAGACTCCAGCTTCAACCCCGTTCCGGAGGATCAACCGGCGCGAGCCACCCTGGCCGTCCTCGATCTCCAGCCGGAAGACCGGACCGTTTGCCTCGCGCCCCCCCCAAAGTCGACCGGGAAAAACCCGCTCCTCCCCCCTGCGAGGCAGGGAACGCAACTCGATCGCGAG
Source organism: Opitutaceae bacterium (assembly GCA_005786775.1). GTDB lineage: Bacteria > Verrucomicrobiota > Verrucomicrobiia > Opitutales > Opitutaceae > ER46. The sequence goes on along the minus strand of SYDD01000202.1, from coordinate 5,069 downwards.
GTAGAAGCTGCCGGCGATCCCAGCTTGCCGGAACTGTTCCAAGATCCGCGCGGCCTCGAGATCTCCGGGTTTGCCCACCTGAGACAGCTCAGGCGGTCGGGTCGGTGCGGCCGCGGGGAGACTTGCGAGGCCAGCGACTAGGACGACCAAGCCTAGCCGCCACCCAGCGGGATGGAGGAGGACGGTCGGGACCATCCGGAAACCCGCTTACTTCTTGGGGGCCTCAGGCGCCGGAGCGGGAGCCGGGGCCGTCGGAACAGGCACCGTCACTGCCGGGACAGGAGCTGCCGCCGCGGGAGCCGCCGGAGCAGCGGGCGCGGTGATAGTCGGGAGCGCACCGCCAGCGGTGCCCTTCTCGGTCTTCCGCTCGTAAATGCGGCCCAGATAAAGCAGGAACGCCAAGACGAAGAAGAGGATCGCCGAATACTTGGTGGCCTGCACGAGCACATTGTTCGTTTCAGCGCCGAACGCGGCCTCCGCGGCCCCGCCGCCCAATGCGGAACCGATCCCGCCGTCCTTCGACTTCTGCATCAGCACGATGAGGACCAGAAAGACGGAAACGAGGATCAGGATGAACGTCAGGATACCGAGGACGATGCTCATGGAAGGGGGAGAGGTGCCTCCCCGGCGCGCGGATGTCAACCGCGAGTTGGCCCGCGGCCGCGACCCCCGCGCTCAGGATCCACGGCCCGGGGCGGCCGGGGCCGGGGTCGGCTCGGCTCCACGGCGGCGGATGAAATCGACGTCCGCCCCATCGGCGCGGACCTTCACCGTCCGCTGACTCGAGGTGTCGGAGCCGATGTAGTCCACCGTCGCCGAAGCCAGGATCGGCAGGTACTTCCGCAGGTCCTTGCTCTCGTCCTCCGTGCTGGCGTGGATGCTCCACAGTTCCGCCGGGGGCCGGCCCTCGCTGGCGGGGCGGTTCTCCCGGGCCGAGATGCGGACGTATTTCTCGTACACGGTCACCATCCGGGGCACCTCCTCGTAACCGACAATCTCGTTCCGGGGAGGCTGATAGACCGCGACCGTCCGGAGCGTGGAATTGCCGCGGGAATCGGTCGAGGGCACGGTGTCGTACCGGACGCCGCCCCCGACCTGCGCGTAGACGGGAACGCTGACCCGTTCGATCTTCGAACGCGGAGCTTCCATTCCGTAATCGAGCTCCACGACCATATCGGCCCGTTCCGCGGAGGGGGCCTCGTACAACCCCTTGCCCGCCAGAGCGGTGCGAATGAAGTCAGAGGCCTCCCGATGGCGGAGGCTCTCCTCCCCCTTGGTCGGGTCCTTGGACTTCAGCACATAGGACTGGGCGTCCGCCCGCGCCGGCCGCGAAATCGCATCTACCTTCACCGAGTGGGCCGGCGTGCCACAGCCTCCGACGAGCAAAGTCCCCCCCACGAGCGCCCACGGGGCGAAAAACCGGGTGAGGTTGGGCAGATGCACGGAGCGAAGGGGCTCAGGGCCCTGTCCGACCAGGCGCGGGCGGCGTTACGGCGGTGGCCGGTTCCCCGGGAGGCAAGGGCGCACCGGGTACCGTCTCGCCCTTCAAGCGCGCCAACTCTTCCTCCAGTCGGGCGATTTCGGCCTCGGTGGAAAGGGTCTTGGCCTGCGCGTCATCGAGCTCCTTCTTCTTTGCCAGGGCGGCGTTGCGTTCCGCCTGCAGCTTCTTGAGCCGGTCGGCGGCGGAATCCAGCTTCCGCTTGGCCTCATTCAGCTCGAGATCCGAAATCCGGAAGCCCTCGGCAATGGCCAGTTCCTCTTCCAGCGCGGCCTTGGCCTTGGCCTCCTCCTGCAGGCGCTTGGCCTTGTCCTGCTGGAACGCCCGCTCCTGCGCCAGCCGATCCTGCTCCCGGCGGTCCTTGGCGTCCTGCACCATCCCCACGATCCCGCCGATCAGGGCACCCGCCGCTGCCCCGCCGACTAGACCGGTCCCGGACCCCATGCTGCTATTACTGCCGACCACGGCCCCGCCCGCCGCGCCGATCATCGCCCCCGTGCCCGCCCCGGTGGCGGTCTTCGAGGGTGCCACACCCGACTGACAGCCGGAGAGGATCGCAAGCGACACAAGGGTACTACAGACGGCGAGGAGGCGAGACTTCATCGGGCGAAGGCAGGAGGTGCGGGGATACTCCATGGGGAGGGGACGGAAGCAAACCGCGAAGGTTGCTCTGGAACCGACTAAAATTGGGATTATGGCGAATTCAACCCAGTCGGGAAAAAAGGTGCTCTAGCAGGGGGAGCGGGTCGAAGGTTTGAACTTTCCGGGGAAACGGTCATAACCTGCCCCCCCGGACCGCCGTCCTACTAGTCACCCTCCTACTCCCATGCCCTCCCGAAACAAGGGGATTCTTTCCGCGGACTTCCTCATTCCCGTCCTCGGTCTACTGCTCGCCGTCGCCCTCGTGGAACCCTACTATGCCGCGGTCGTGCGCCCGCGCGTCGCGGAGATCGAGCTGAAACAGCGGGTAATGGCGGCCCGCGGCGGATCGACCGCGAGCACCTCGGAGCAGCGCTCCTTCCACATCATCATCAAGGACCCGGAGCAGCAGATTGAGATCATTTTCGCCCTGTGGGGCACCTTCCTACTGGGCTACAAGCTGCTGGAGTTGCGGCGCGAGCGCAGCCTGTTCCGGCATGATTTTATGCACCTGCAGCCGGGCGAGCGCATTCTGCCCGAGGACGCCCTCGACCGCCACCGCGAGCTCCAGGCGAACGTCGAGCGGGAATCGAATTGGCGGGGACGCCTCCTGCCTGAGTGCATCCTCGCCGCGCTGCACCGATTCCACGCCACCCAATCGGTGCAGGACGCCGCCAACGCCGTGAAGGGACGGGCGGAGCTCGCGGCTGACCGACTGGATTCTTCCCTCTCGCTCGTGCGCTACATCGCCTGGGCCATCCCGGCTATCGGCTTCATCGGCACGGTGCGCGGCATCGGCCTCGCTCTGGCCTTCGCCGAGCAAGCGATTAAGGGCGACATCAGCCCGGTAATCGAGGCGCTCGGCCTCGCCTTCAACTCGACCCTCGTGGCCCTCGTCTTGTCGATGGGCCTGATGTACCTCATGCACGTCGTGCAATCGCGGCAGGAGGCGCAGGTCATCGAAACCCAGACTTACTGCCGCGACGCCGTGATCGACGTGATGAAGGTACCGACCCGCGAAGCGGGTTCGGCAGCGTGAGCACCCCGCACCCGATGAGGACGCTCGGCCTGGAACTCGCGGATGCCGGCCTCGCGGCGGCGCTCGGCGGCGACCCGGGGACCGCCCCGCAACCGCTCGTCGTACCGAATCGCTCCGGCGCCGCGGACTGGCCCGGCTACGCCTGCAGCGACGGGAAAACCGTGACGCTGGGCCGCGCCGCCGAGGACCTTTGGTTTGTGCAACCGCGGCGGATCGACCTGAACTTCTGGGCACGGCTCGGACACGACCCCTCGCCGCTGCAGGTCAACGGGAAGACGCTTTCCTCCTCCGAGTTGGCCTTTCTGTTTCTGCGGGAATTTCTGACCCGCGCGGAACCCGTCGCCGGACGGCCCGGGCGGGTGGTGCTGGCCGTGCCGGGCGCTTACCTCCGCGATCCGGCCATCGAGGAGGAGCGCGTTGGGTTGCTGTTGGGCATGGCCCACGAGCTCCGGCTGCCCCTGGTCGCCGTGGTCGACGCCGGTCTTGCCGCGCTCTGCGACCCGCGCGGCCCCGGCTGCGACGCAAGCCTGCCCGTGGTGCTGGTCGACGCCGGTCTGACCGGGGCGGAACTCACCCTGTTCCTGCCGCGCGGCGGCGCGCTCACCCGCGCCGCGCAGTTGCACCTGCCCCAAGCCGGGCTCGCCGCGCTGCGGCGGCAGCTCACCGCCGCGCTGGGCAACCGCTTCCTTCGGCACACGGCGTTTGACATCCTCACCGATGGGCGCGTGGAGCAGGCCTTCTTCCGCCAGGTCCACGACTTCCTGAGTGGCGACGCCGCGGAACACCGGTTCGTCATCAGCACGGGCGCGCGCACCTACGAGATGAACGCTAAGCGGGAGCAACTCGCCGTTGACGCCCCTTCCGCCGCCGCGGCCATCGCCCAAGGCCTGCAGGACCTCATCGCGCGCCAGCCCGGCGTTCCAGCCTCCCTGGGCACGGTGGCGCTGACCGACCGCGCGGCGCGGATTCCCGGTCTGGAGGCGCGACTGCGGGCGGCGACGCCCGCCCGCGTGGTGCGCCTGCCAGACCAGGCCGCGGCAGTGGGCGCCACCTTGCTCGGTCACGCGGCAGCGGACGCGCCCGCCGACCTCGCCGAGGTGCCGGTCTGGACCGACGTCAAGCTCCCTGCCGTGACGCCGATTGCCTCCGGCGGTTGGCGGCTGTGCGTCGCGCGAACGGCGGGGGGCGATCCGGAGAACGCGCCCACCCACCTGGTGGTGGCCGGCCTCGCCCACCCCTTGCCCCGGCAGCGCCGGTTCACCTTTGGGCCGTCGACCGCCGCTCCGGACCTCCCCCTTCCGCTTCCAAACGGATCCCCAATCTGGACCCTGGTGCAGGACGGCGGGCGCTGGCGCATCGCCGGGATCGGCTCCGAGGCACCGACCGCCCCCTTGGCGGCGGGCGACCGCCTTGAAGTCGCGCTCGGGGACGAGAAGACGGAGCTGCTGCTCGTGCGCTGCCTGCCCTCCGCGGGCGGAGCAGCCTGAAAATTGCCGGCGCCCGTACCCCGCGATGTCCCAACTTGCCCGCAAACGACGCCAGACGGAGGTCTTCAGTCTCTCGTTTCTGGACTGCATCTGCTGCGGCTTCGGTGCCGTCCTCCTCATCTTCCTGCTGACCATTTCGAAGAAGGGAGACGTCGACCAGGCGGACGTCGACCTCGCCCGGGAGCGGCTCCGGCAGGTCCAGACGGAGGTGAAGCGCAACCAGGAGGACCTCGACCGGCTGGCGGCCGCGCTGGCCCAGGCCCGCCAGGACCTCACGGCCGCCGAACAGCGGGTCGAGGAGAGCCGGACCCGGATCTCCGACCGCCGGCGCGAACTGCTGCTGATGCTCCAGCAGACCGGCGCGCTGCGCGACGCCCTGCAAACCCTCTTGGGGGAGAAGCAGGCC
>SYDD01000201.1 GCA_005786775.1 Opitutaceae bacterium | reverse complement strand
GGGCTGGTCGCGCTCACCGACGCGACCGGGCTCTTCACGCTCCCGGCGCTGCCGGCGGGGACGCACGAGGTCGTGGTCACTTACGTGGGCCTCGACGCGGCCCGCGCGAGCGTGGCGGTGGCGCCGGGCCAGCGCCTCACGCGCGCGTTCGACCTCAACTCCGCCGTCTACCAGCTGCAGGAGTTCCGGGTCACCGGCGAGCGCGAGGGCGGCGCGGCGGCGATCACCGCGCAGCGCAACGCCGAGAATGTGAAGAACATCGTCGCGATGGATTCCTACGGGAACCTCCCGAACATGAACGCCGGCGAGGTGGCCATCCGCCTGCCCGGCGTGGCCGGCTCCTTCAGCGACGAGAACGAGATCAGCGGCTTCACCGTCCGCGGGATGGGGCCGGGCCTGAACACCATCACCCTCGACGGGTCGCCGCTGACGAGCCAGGGCGCCCTCGCGCGCAGCACGATGATCAACAACATCACCGGCACGATGTTCGACCAGCTGGAGCTGGTGAAGGGGCACACGCCGGACAAGGGCGCCGACTCCCTCGGCGGCACCATCAACCTGAAGAGCCGCTCGCCCCTCGGGATGCGCGAGAAGCGCCGCGTCTCCTACAGCGCCAGCGTCCGCTGGGCGCCGCCCTTCCTCGAGCACGTCCCGCTCCGCGAGGCCCACCGCGCGCACCCGCTGTTCAACGTTCAGTGGCAGGAGGTCTTCGGCATCCTCGGGGGCGAGCGCAACCTCGGCGTCTCCGCCAACCTGTTCTACAGCGAGAACGCGGTCGGTGGCTTCCGCACCGTGCGCGATTTCCAGAACACCACCACCGAGCCCGCCTACGTCTGGGACTACCGCACCTGGGACAACTACAACAACCGCAAGCAGCTCAGCCTGAGCGTGAAGGCGGACTACCGCCTGTCGCCGCGAACGAAGCTCTCCATCAACACCATCCTCAACGACGCCAACGAGACCTTCCGCCGCCAGTACGAGACGCGCGCCTACACCGGCAACCAGAACACCGTGCCCTCCGCCACGACCGGGGTGGTCCCGGGCTATTCCAGCCTGGTCACGACGGTGCGTCCGGTGGCGGCGGCGGTCATCGACCAGACGACCACCGGCCCGGGCAACTTCTATAACCGGATGCGCCGCCTCGACCTCGGGGCCGAGCACGTGTTCGGGCGCCTCCAGCTCGATTACAACGCGGTCTACACCCAGACCAACATCAACGGCGGCTCCGGCGGCCGCGGCGGCGTGCTCATCAACCGGCTCACCGGCGCGGGCTGGATCCTCGACCGCACGGAGAACGACCTCTTCCCGCGCTTCCTGCCCAACGGCGGCCCCGACTTCACCAATCCCGCGAACTACCGCCCGACGCAGTACACCAACACGAACCTGCAGAACAACAACCAGCGGAAGGAAGTGCGCGCCAACGCGCGCCAGGAGCTGCCGGCCCCGTTCCCCCTCGCGGTCAAGGCAGGCGCCTCATGGCGCGAGCAGTACGCGGACAACCAGAGCGTCTCCCGCCGCTGGAGCTACACCGGCACCGCGGCGCTCCCTGCGGACCCGAGCATCGTCTCCTACGATTACGTGCGTACCGGGCGCCGGATGCCCTACTGGGAGAACCAGCAGATCTTCCGCGACCGCCAGCCGGTCAGCCCCGAGCTCTGGCGCGAGGACCGCTATTACTTCTTCCAGAACAACTACACCGCCAACCGCGCCGTCACCGAGTGGGTGACCGCAGGTTACGGGATGGTGCAGGGCCGCGCGGGCCGCACCGGCTTCATCGGCGGCGTGCGCACCGAGCGTACCGAGACGGAAAGCTGGGGCTATGTGCGGAACCGCTTTGGCAGCACCGCCGCCCAGCAGACCGCCGACCCGCAGGGCTCCGCCGACCGCGACTACGCGAACACGCTGCGCAAGATCCGCGGCGACTACACGCGCTCCTTCCCCAGCGCCCACCTGACCCACGATGTCACCGCGGACCTCAAGGCCCGGCTGAGCTGGTCCACCAGCTTCGGCCGCCCCGCGCTGAACAACGCGATGCCCAACGAGACGGTGAACGAGGCGAACCAGAGCCTCACCATCAACAACCCCAACCTCGGGCCGCAGAACGCGGTGAACTGGGACGCCGCGCTGGAGTACTACTTCGAGCCGGTGGGCAGCCTCTCGGTCTCGTGGTTCCACAAGCGGATCCGCGACTACATCGTATCCGGGACGACGATCGGGACGGTGGCCTCCGGCAACGACAACGGCTACAACGGCGAGTACGCGGGCTTCACGCTGCTGTCCTCGGCGAACGCCGGCACCGCGGTGGTGCAAGGCTGGGAGGTCTCTTACCAGCAGCAGTTCACCTTCCTGCCCGGCCTGCTCAAGGGGCTCGCCTTCTCCGGCAACTACACGTCGATCGCGACGGCGGGTAATTTCGGCGGCGCGACCGACCGGAGCACCAACGAGGTGCCCGGCTTCATCCCGCGGACTGCCAACGCCAGCCTCTCGTGGCGTTACCGGGGGTTCAGCACGCGGGTGCTCTACAGCTACGTCTCGACCTACATCACGAGCTTCAACGCGGCCACGCCCGGCTATAATAACTACCGCTCCAAGTATGAGACGGTGAACCTCGGCCTCGCCTACCAGTGGCGCCCGAACGTCCAGTTCACCCTCGATGCCGGCAACCTGTTCAACGAGCCGCAGGTCCTCTACCGCGGCTTCGCTCACCGGATGTCGACCACCATCATCAATGGCACGACGCTCACCTTCGGCGTCAACGGCCGCCTCTGATCCTGGCGGCCCTGCTCAGGGCTGCAGGATGACCTTCATATAGCGCCCGCCGTCGCGGGCGCTCAGGCGGGCGAACCACCCCGGGCCGTCGGCGAGCGGGGCCACGGTCTCGATCATCGGCCGCACGTCGATCACGCCCCGTGCGATCAGGTCGAGGCACAGCGGGTACTCGCCCGCGCTGGCGCAGGAGCCGAGCAGGGTCAGTTCGCGCGTGACCACCGCCTGCAGTGGGAAATCTTGGGTGACCGGCGCCAGGTTGCCCACCAACACGCAGGCCCCGCCACGGCGCACGGTCGCGAGCGCAAGATTCAGGGTGGGCCCGTAGCCCACGACCTCAAAGGCGGCCGCGACGCCCTCGCCTCCGGTGGCCGCGGCCACGGCGGCGGCGGCCGCCTCGCGGCCGGAATTGATGGTCCGCGTCGCGCCGAGGCGGCGGGCCAGCTCCAGGCGGTTGTCCGCCAGGTCCACCGCGATGATCTCCCCGGCGCCGGCCCAGCGCAGGGCCTGGATGACGAGCAACCCGATCATCCCCGCGCCGATCACGGCGACGGGCTGGCCGGCCGGTTCCTCACCGCGCCCCCGGAGCGCCTCGCGCCAACGCGTCACGGCGTGGACCGCGATGGAGACCGGCTCGACCATCGCCGCTTCCGGGTAGGGGAGGGAGTCCGGCAGGCGATAGAGGATGCGCGCGGGCAGCGTGAGGCGCTCGGCGAAGGCGCCGTGTTGGCGGTACTCCGCGGGCGCGACCCCGACCACCCGCCGGTTCGCACAGAGGTTAACCTGGCCGGCGGCGCACGTCGGGCAGGTGCCGCAGGAAATGGTGGAGTCGAACGTGACCCGGTCGCCGGGCCGCCAGCCGGTCGCGCGGGGGCCGGCGGCGAGCACCTCGCCGGCGGCCTCGTGCCCCATTATGAGGGGCGGCCGGCGGCGGCCCGTGGAGCCATCCCAGCCGTGGATGTCGCTGCCGCAGATCCCGCAGGCGTGGATGCGCAACAGGACCTCGTCCTCCGCGGGCACGGGATCCGGCATCGGCAGCACTTCGAGCCGCGACGGGGCGGTGAGGACCAGCGCCTGCATCGGGTCAGCCGCGGGCGGCCCGCTTGAGGACCAGCAGGTCCTTCATCACCCGCGAGAGATCGGCCGCCTTGTCGAGGCCGCCGAAGGCGTCGTGGGCCCGGCGGTAGAGGCGGTAGAGCTCGTCGTACGTGCGCTGGTTCCCGGCGTTGGGCCGGTAGCCCTTGGGCTGCACGCTGGTCATCGCCTCCTGGGCGGAGGGGAAGTCGGGGTGCGCTTCCGCGACGACCGCGGCGCCGACCGCCGCGCCGAGCGCGCAGGCCTGGGTGGAGCCCGCGACCTGCATCACGCAGCCGGTGACATCCGCGTAGATCTGCATCAGCAGCGGGTTCTTCTCCGCGATGCCGCCGGCGCAGACGATGCGCTGGACGGGGACGTGGTGCTCCTTGAGCCGCTCGAGGATCGCGCGCGCGCCGAACGCCGTGGCCTCGATCAGCGCGCGGTAGATCTCCGCGCGCGTGGTGTGCAGCGTCTGCCCGACCAGCAGGCCGGTCAGCATCGGGTCGACAAGGACCGTGCGGTTGCCGTTGTTCCAGTCGAGGGCGAGCAGCCCGGACTGGCCCGGCTTCAGCTTCGCGGCCTCCTTGGTGAGGGTGGCGTGCAGGTCCTCGTCCCCCTCGCAGACCACCTCGGTCCACCAGTTGAAGAGGTCACCGACCGCGGCCTGGCCCGCCTCGATGCCGCAGTAGCCGGGCAGGATCGCGCCGGGGACGATGCCGCAGATGCCGGGGATGTCCCGGGGCACGAGGTCGGGCGAGACCACGGCGCAGTCGCAGCTGGAGGTGCCGATGACCTTGACCAGCACGCCCTCCTCGATGCCGCAGCCGATGGCGCCGTAGTGGACGTCCATCGCGCCGATCGCGATCGGGATGTTGGCGGGGAGCCCGAGACGTTCCGCCCACTCATAGCCGAGTTTGCCGGCGGGGGTGTTGGCGTCGTAGGCCTTCTCGTAGAGGCGGTCGCGGAGTTCGGCCAGCTTCGGGTGGAGCATCCCGAGGAACTCCTTGTCGGGCAGGCCGCCCCAGCTCTCGTGGTAGAGCGCCTTGTGGCCCGCGCAGCAGACGCCGCGGGTGATGCGCTCGGGCTTGTTGATCTCCGAGAGCACGGACGGGATCCAGTCCGCCAGCTCGACCCACGAGTGGGCGGCGTCGAAGACGTCCGGCGCGACGCGGAGGCAGTGGAGGATCTTGGCCCAGAACCACTCGGGCGAGTAGGTGTTGCCGCACTTGGCGATGTACTGGGGGCGGAGGGAGGCGGCGAGCTCGGTGATCTGGGCCGCCTCGTCGATGCTGGTGTGGTCCTTCCAAAGCCAGCATTGGGCGTGCGGGTTGCGCCTCCATTTGGAGCTGAGCGCGAGCGCCCGGTTTTCCGCGTCGACGGGCAGCGGGCTCGACCCGGTAGTGTCGATGCCGATCCCGACGACCTGGTCCCGCGCGAAACCCCGCTTGCGGGCGGCCGCCGCGAGGGCGGCCTGCACGCTCTTCTCCAGCCCGAGTAAATGATCGCCGGGGTGCTGGCGCGCGAGGTGGTGGTCCTTCGGGTCGAGGATTACTCCGTGGCGTCCGCCCGGGTAAGGGAATACGGCCGAGCCGAATTCCTCGCCGTCCGCGCAGCGAACCACGAGGGCGCGGACGGAACTAGTACCGAAGTCGATGCCGACGGTGAACATAGGTGAAGGGCGCCGGGCGGGCGCGTTTACGAAGCTGGCACAGCCGCCGCGCGGAGGGCAAGCGTCGGCACATTACAACCAGCGGTCGAGCCAGGCGAAGGCCTCCTCCTGCAACGCGGGCGGGAAGGAGTGGGGCAGATCGTGGAAGGAGCCGCGGAAGCGCTCGGGCACGCCGGCCTTGGCGTAGGCGGCCGCGAGTTGCGTTACGGCGGCCTCCATCCCCGCGGCGGGGAACAGGTGATCGCGGCGGCACTGCTGCACCAGCAGCGCCCCGGGGGCGTGGAGCGCGGCCACGTCGGGCAGGTCGAGGTCGCGCTGGAGTCCGGGCACGTAGACCATCCACGTGTGGCGCAGGTGCCGCGGCAGCTGCCGCCCGATCTCCGTCATCCAGCCGGTCACGCAGGCCGCGCGAATCCGGGGATCGCAGCCGATGGCGAGCGCGGTGCGGAAGCCGCCGCCGGAGAGCCCGAGGCAGCCGATGCGCGCGGGGTCCACGTCGGGCCGGGCGACGAGGTGGTCGACGGCGCGGAGGTCGTCCCACGCGAGCAGTCCGGGCCAGGTGAAGCCGGCTGCGGTGATCCCCTTGGCCGTCAGATGCTCGTAGAACGAGGCGAGGCGATCGACCGCGGTGGTCCACGCGGGCGAGCCGGGGGTGGCCGCGCGGGCGGCGGCGTGGGCCTCGCGCACTTCCGGTTGGACGCGATCCGAGGGGAGCTCCTCGACGCGGAGGCGGCGTTCGCCGAAGTAGAGCGCGTCGATCACGATGACCACGTAGCCGCGGCGGACGAGGGCCTCGGCCCAGGGGCGGCCGTAGGTGCCCTCGCGGAAGCGGGTCAGGTGTTCGGGCTCGCCGGGGGACGAGAGCAGCTTCTCGTGGCCCCAGGTGTAGCGGCCGCTGTGGCAGTGCAGGGCCAGCACCGCGGGCCGGCGGCGGGGTGGGCCATCCGGCACGAGGACGCGGGCGGGGATCGGCGGCGCGGGCTCCGCCTGCAGGTGGAGCACCTCCACGGTGAACCCGTCCCGCGGCTCGCGGCGGATCAGGTGCGCCTCCACGCGGGCGGGCGGGGGCGGGGCCCCGAGGCGGGCGGTGAGCGCCGGCCGGGCGGCCGCCTGCCATCCGGCGAGGTCCCGCCAGCGGGGGTCAAGGACCGACAGCCGCGGCGGATGGTCGCGGGCGAGGCCGGCGAGGAGCGGGTGCAGGTTGTGCCGGTCGGGGATCTCGGGCATTGGCGGGGAAGGGGAAGGGTAAGGGGAAGGCGGGGGTGCGCCCGCGCGGCCAAAGTCCGGCGCGAGCACGCCGGCGGCCAGCGCGGCCAGCAGCTCCCGGCGGGTGCAGCCGGGCGCGGGTGGGTCGGCGGGGCGGGGCGGCATCCCGGGAGGCTGCGGCGAACGTGGCGCGGCCCAAAGCCAAAACGGGCCCGCGCCGCCGGACTGTCTGGCGGGTCCGGGATTGCGGCAGGGAAGGCGTTCCGGCGTGCTGGCGGGCCCGTTTTCTCGCCGATGCCGCCCGAATCCGCCCGTCCGTCCGCCCCCTCGCGCCGCCGCCACGCGCTGGTCGGGCTCGGTTCCCGCCGGGAGTTCTACCAAGACGGCATCGAGATCACCCACGCCGCCTCCGCCGAGCTGGTCGCCGTGTGCGATGTCAACCCGGGGCGCATCGAGCTGGCCCGGGCGCGTTCCGCCGGCCGCGGCGGGCCGGTCCCGCCGGGCTATCTAGCCGCGGACTTCCCCCGCCTCCTCGCCGAGACCCGGCCCGACGTCGTCATCATCACCACGCCCGACGCGGCGCACGCCGGCTACGTCATTGCCGCGCTGGAGGCCGGCTGCGACGTCATCACCGAGAAGCCGATGACGACCGATGCTGATTCCTGCCGGCGCATCCTCGACGCCTGCCGGCGGACTGGCCGGCACTGCCGCGTGGCCTTCAATTACCGGTATTCGCCCGCCCGCACCGAGGTGAAGGACCTCCTATTGCGCGGCACCATCGGCGAGGTGCGATCGGTGGATTTCCACTGGCTGCTCAATACGCACCACGGGGCCGACTACTTCCGGCGCTGGCACGCCCGCAAGGACACCTCCGGCGGCCTGTTCGTGCACAAGGCGACCCACCACTTCGATCTCGTCAACTGGTGGCTCGGCGCCGTCCCGGTTGCGGTCAGCGCGGCGGGGGCGCGCAGCTTC
>SYDD01000002.1 GCA_005786775.1 Opitutaceae bacterium | reverse complement strand
TGGCCCAAGGCACCGCGGCGCTGAGGAGCAGCTGCAGGCAGGAGCGACGGGACAGGGACATGGCGCGAGGAAGGCCAAATTGGCCGGGGCGGCGAGCCGAATTCCGGCGCGCCGCAGCGGGGACTTGCGCCCGTCGCGCGCCGCGGATGTCGTAGCGGCGTAAATTCTGCCCCCGCCACGTTTACCTACGTCCGCCTATGTCACTCCGCTTCCTCCGACCCGCAGCGGTCCTCCTCGCGTTCCTCGGCCTCGCTGCCGCACTGCGAGCGGAAAGCTATTCCGTGACTACCTTCGCCGGAACGTCGAACGTGGCGGGGGGGGGTGATGGCACGCCGGGAACCTTCAATTCCCCGTATGGCCTGACGGTCGATGCGGCGCGAAACGTGGTGGTGGCCGATACCATCAACAACACCGTGCGGCGTATCACGCCAGGCCGCGTGGTCTCCACCCTCGCCGGTAGCTTTGGCCAGCCGGGGTTCCTTGACGCGACGGGCGCCGCCGCCCGGTTCAACTTTCCGGTGGGGGTCGCGGCGGACGGGGCGGGCAACGTGCTCGTCGCGGACGCGCGCACCTTCACGGTCCGCCGGGTGAGCGCCGCCGGCGTGGTCTCGACCTACGCGGGCGCGGGCCTGCAGGCCGGGACGGCGGACGGACCGGCGACCTCGGCACGGTTTCTCCTGCCCTACGGCGTGGCGGTGGACGCCGCCGGCAACGCCTACGTGGCGGAGGGCGGCTCGCACGTCATCCGGCGGATCAGCGCGGCTGGCGTCGTCACCACCTTGGCTGGCACGGCGGGCGCGGCCGGTTCCGCGGACGGAACGGGCGCGGCCGCCCGTTTCAATGTCCCGTGGGGCATCGCGGTGGACGCGGCGGGCACGGTCTACGTGGCGGACAGCGAGAACCACGTGATCCGCCGCATCTCGGCGGCGGGAGGGGTCTCTACCTTCGCGGGCCAGAGTGGCGTCACCGGCTACGCCGATGGTCCGGGCGCGGTCGCGCGCTTCCAGCAGCCGCGGGGGCTGGCGGTTGACGCGGGGGGCAACCTCTTCGTGGCGGATCACGGCAACCACACCGTGCGGCGCATTTCGGCGGCGGGGGTGGTGGAGACCATCGCCGGGTCTCCTGGCATCACGGGAGACGCCGACAGCGTGGGCGCGGCGGCCCGTTTCTACTATCCGGCGGCGGTGGCCGTGGACGGCAACGCGGTGTACATCGCGGACTCCGGTAACAACCTCATCCGGCGCGCGGTCCCAGCCAGCGCCGCCGCGTTGCCCGTGATCTCGATCCATCCGGTGGAGCAGCAGGTGTCCGTCGGGCAACCCGTGACTTTCCGGGTCGTCGCGAGCGGCGGCAACCTCACCTACGCGTGGTTCAAGAACGGTTTTGCGATCCCCGGCGCCACGGCGGCCGCGTTTACCCTCGCGGCGCCGACGATCGACGATGAGGCCTCCTACCGGGTGCGGGTTACCGGCCCGGGTGGGGCGGTGGACAGCGAGCCGGCGGCGCTGACGGTCTGGCCGGTCGGAACCGGCGGCGTGGCGATCACGGCGCGGCCCCTGGGGCAGTCGGTCGCCGTCGGCGACCCGGTGAGTTTTGCGGTCACGGCCAGCGGCAATGGCCTGGGCTACCAGTGGCTCCGCAATGGCGCGGCGATCGCGGGGGCCACGCGGGCGACCTACGCGATCGCCGCGGCGCAGACGGCGGACGCGGCCGTCTACGGGGTGCGGGTGAGTGCCGGCGCCGCGACCGAGACGGCGTTCGCGAAGCTGGTGGTCGGCGGGGTGAGCGGCGGCGCGGTCACCCTCCTGAGCGAGCCGGCGGGCCGCAGTGTGGCGGTGGGGCAGGCGGTGACGTTCAGCGTGCAGGCGGGAGGTGCGGGACCGTTCAGTTACCAGTGGTTCAAGGACGGCGCGGCACTGGCGGGCGCCACGGCGGCGACCCTCACCCTGACCGCGGCCCAGGTTTCCGATGCGGGTACCTACGCGGTGCGGGTCAGCGCGGGCGCGGCGTTCGTCGTCAGCTCAGGCGCGGTGCTGACCGTGCAGGGCCCGGCGGGCCCGTCAGCGCGGCTGACGAACCTTTCGGTGCGGACGAACCTCGAAGCGGCGGCAACATTGATCGTGGGTGTGGCAGTAGCGGAGGGACCGCGCGAGGTGCTGTTCCGCGCGGTGGGGCCAGGGTTGGCGGCGTTCGGGGTCCCGGGGGTGCTGGCGAACCCGCGGATCGAAATCTTCAACGTTGCGGGCGCGCGCGTGCAGGAAAACGAGGATTGGCAGTCCGCGCTCGCGCCGGTGTTCGCAGCGGTCGGCGCCTTTGCTCTGCCTGCGGGCAGCCGCGATGCGGCGCTGGTAGCGCCGTTGACGCCAGGTGGGTTCACCGCGCAAGTGCCCGGGGCGGCAGGCGGGGTCGTACTCGTCGAGGCCTACGAGACCGGGCCGGCGGGCGCGGCGCGGCTGATCAACGTCTCCGCACGTAACCGGGTCGGCACGGGCGATGACGTGCTGATTGCGGGGTTTACGCTCGCGGGAAGTGGCGCCAAGCCGCTGCTGATTCGCGCGGTAGGACCGGGGCTGGCGGCCTTTGGCGTGCCGGGGACCTTGGTGGACCCGAAGCTAGAAATCTACAACAGCGCCGGCGTGAAGGTGGCGGAGAACGACACTTGGGACCCGGCGCTGGCGGCGACTTTTGGCACGGTGGGCGCCTTTCCGTTGCCGGCGGCCAGCCGAGACGCCGCATTGCGGGCCGAGTTGGCCCCTGGGAGCTATACCGCGCTGGTCAAGGGTTCCGATGGCGGCACGGGGGAGGCGCTGGTCGAGGTCTACGAACTGCGCTGAGGAGCGCGGCG
>SYDD01000200.1 GCA_005786775.1 Opitutaceae bacterium | reverse complement strand
CGGCACGTGCACGGGCTCCGCCCCGGCCAGCAGCGCGTCGGCGCCGTAGTTCTCGTAGAACGGCGAGAAGAGGCCCACCCGGTCCCCCGGATCGCACACCGTCATCATCGCCACCATCATCGCCTCGGTCGCCCCGCAGGTAACGACGAGCTCCGTCGCCGGGTCCACCGGCCGCCCCGTGCAACGGCCCACCTTCGCCGCCAGCGCCTCGCGCAACTCCGGCGCACCCCACGTCACCGCGTACTGGTGACGACCCGCGTCCATCGCCGCCCGTCCCGCTGCGACCAGATCCGCCGGCGGGTCCCAGTCGGGAAATCCCTGAGCCAAATTGATCGCGCCGTGACGGGCCGCGACGCGCGACATCTCGCGGATGACCGACTCGGAGAACCGGGCCGTGCGGAGGGAGGTGCGAGGCATCGGGCGGTTCAGGGAATGCGCAGGGTCGTACCGACGCGCAACGGGGTGCTCGCCCGGCTTAGCAGGGCCGGGTTCGCCGCCACGATATCCTCGACCCGGACCTGATAGCGGCGGGAGATACTGTAAAGGGTGTCCTTGGGGGCGACGGTGTGGGTGCGCCCGACGGCGCGCGCGGTGGGCCGGGAGACCTCGGACGCCGACCGCGGCGGGGCGGCGGTCACCGGGGGGGCGGGCGTGACGAGCGGCAGTCGGTCCTCCTCCGCCGCAACCGCCACTGCGGGCGGACGGACGGGACCGATCCGCACCTCGTCGGGGAGGGCGATCATCCGCGGCCCGCCGGCCGTCGGGGCGACACCACCTCCCCGAATTACGGCCAGCTCGGCCCTGAGTTCCTCGTTTTCGCGCCGGAGCTTGTGGACCTCATCCTCCATCGCCAGCCGCAGGGATTGGTCATCCAGAGGACGCCCGGGCAGGGTGCGGGCAAACTCCCGTTTGGCCTCCTCGATCTTGCCCAGCACCAAGGGGGCCTCTTTCGAGTTTGGCTGCGCCTTATGGTAGCGACGCAGGTGGTAGTAGGCAGCAGGGAAGTCCTTCGTGTGGTACAGGCAGATCAGCCCCGCTTCGAGGTGCGACTCCGGCGAGGGGCTTTCGCCGCGCCGGTCGATGACCTTCAGGAAGGCATTGAGGGCCTCCGAAGGCCGGCCCTGCTTCTGCAGCTGCTTCCCCTGCACGTAGAAGGGATCCTCGATCTCAGGCAGCAGGGGCAGACGTTCCCGCTCGCCGCAGCCAGCGGCCAGCAGCGCCAGCAGCAACCCGGCAAGGGCAGAAAGGAGACGATGGACTCTCGGCAAGGAGGGCAAAAGGGATTGCGGCGCGACGCCGACGACCTACGTTCCGCCGACTCACCCGCGACTCAAACCAGAAATGGCGTTGGCCACGCAAACCCTCCTCCGGCGCGCCCGCGCCTGCCTCAGCCTCGAGCGCGCGGCGCTCACCGCCACCTCGCGCCGCCTCGGGCCGGAGTTCGTCGCCACCGTCCGCGCCGTCGCCGCCGCCGCCCGCGGCGGCCGCAAGCTGCTCTTCACCGGCGTGGGCAAGAACGCCCCCATCGCGGCCAAGCTCGCCGCCACTTTCAACAGCACCGGCCTGCCCGCCTGCGGCCTCGACGCCACCCAGGCCCTCCACGGCGACCTCGGCCTGGCCACCGCCGGCGACGTCGCCTTCCTCCTCAGCAACAGCGGCCAGTCCGAGGAAATCCTTCGGCTCGTCCCGCCGCTCAAGCGCGCGGGCGCCCGGGTCGTCGCTTTCACCGGCCAGCCCGACTCCGACCTCGCCCGGGCGGCCGACCTGCAACTCCTGTACCACGCGCCCCGCGAGGCCTGCCCCCTCCGCCTCGCCCCCACCGCCAGCACCACCGCCGCCCTCGCGCTCGGCGACGCCCTCGCGATGGTGCTCCTCGCTGAACGCGGCTTCACCCGCGAGGAGTTCGCCCGCTTCCACCCCGCCGGCAACCTCGGACGCATTTTGCTCCTGCGGGTCCGCGACATCATGCGCACCGGCGAACGCTTCCCCGTCGCCCCGCAAACGGTCTCCACCCAGGACGCCATCCTCGCGATGACCCGCGCCCGCAGCGGCAGCATCGCCCTGATCGAGCCGCGCACCAGCCGCCTCGCCGGCATTCTCACGGACGGTGATTTCCGTCGTGCCGCCCTCACCGGCCCAGATTTTCTCCGCCAGCCCGTCTCCGCCTTCATGACCCGCCGGCCGAAGGTGATCGGGCCCGACGCCCTCGGCGCCGAGGCCCTCCGGCGCTTCGAGGAGGACCGGATCGACGACCTGATCGTGGTCGACCGCCGCGGCCGCCCGATCGGACTCATCGACAGCCAAGACCTGCCCAAGCTGAAGCTGGTCTGAGCTTGGCGCGCCCGGCGGACCCGTCCTTTACAGCCGCGGAGTTAAGGGCGAAGGTGCTGCCGCGATGCCCACGCCGCCCTTCGTTTACCAGGATCCGCTCCCGCTCGGCCCCGACGAGACCGAGTACCGCCTGCTCTCCCGCGAGGGGATCAGCACGGCGACGTTCGAGGGTCGGGAAATCCTCAAGGTCGCCCCGCAGGCGCTCGCCTTCCTCGCGCGCCAGGCCTTCCACGACACCTCGTTCTTCCTCCGCCCCGCCCACCTCCGCCAGGTGGCCGCGATCCTCGACGACCCCGAGGCCTCGCCCAACGACCGCTACGTCGCCCTCACCCTCCTCAAGAACGCCGAGATCGCCGCCGAGGGCATCCTCCCGATGTGCCAGGATACCGGCACCGCCGCCATCACCGGCAAGAAGGGACAGCAGGTCTGGACCGGCGCCAACGACGCGGAATGGCTCTCGCGCGGCGTCTACGAATGTTTCACCACCGAGAATCTCCGCTACTCCCAGACCGCCCCGCTCGACCTCTGGCGCGAGGTCAACACCGGCACCAACCTCCCCGCGCAGATCGACGTCGCGGCCTCCGAGGGCGCGAAGTATGAGTTTCTCTTCATCGCCAAGGGCGGCGGCTCCGCCAACAAGATGTACCTCTTTCAGGAGACCAAGGCGCTCCTGAACCCGAAGAGTTTTGAGAAGTGGGTGACCGACAAGCTCCCCCTCCTCGGCACCTCCGCCTGCCCGCCCTATCACCTGGTCTTCGTCATCGGCGGCACGAGCGCCGAGGCTTGCATGAAGACCCTGAAGCTCGCCTCCGCGAAGTACCTCGATACCCTTCCGACTTCCGGCAACGAGCACGGCCGCGCCTTCCGCGACCTCGCGATGGAGGAACACGTGCTCCAGCTCGCGCGCGCCACCGGCATCGGCGCCCAGTTCGGGGGCAAGTACTTCGCCCTCGACGTGCGCGTCCTCCGCCTCCCCCGCCACGGCGCCAGCTGCCCCGTTGCCATGGGCGTCTCCTGCAGCGCCGACCGCAACATCCGCGGGAAGATCACCGCCGAGGGCATCTTCCTCGAGCAGATGGAGCACAACCCCGGCCGCTTCATCCCCGCCGCCAGCCGCCTCTGGAAGGACGAACGCATCGTCCGCGTCGACCTCCGGCGCCCGATGCCCGAGATCCTCGCCCAGCTCTCCCAGCACCCAGTCACCACCCGCGTCTCCCTCACCGGCCCGCTCATCGTCGCCCGCGACATCGCCCACGCGATGCTCAAGGTGCGCGTCGACGCCGGGCAGGGGCTGCCCCAGTACTTCAAGGACCACCCGGTCTACTACGCTGGCCCCGCGAAGACCCCCACCGGCTTCGCCTCCGGCTCCTTCGGCCCCACCACGGCCGGACGAATGGACAGCTACGTCGACCTCTTCCAGGAGACCAAGGCGCTCCTAAACCCGAAGAGCTTTGAGAAGTGGGTGACCGACAAGCTGCCCCTGCTCGGCACCTCCGCCTGCCCACCCTACCACCTCGTCTTCGTCATCGGCGGCACCAGCGCCGAGGCCTGCATGAAGACGCTCAAGCTCGCCTCCGCGAAGTACCTCGATACCCTTCCGACTTCCGGCAACGAGCACGGCCGCGCCTTCCGCGACCTCGCGATGGAGGAACACGTGCTCCAGCTCGCGCGCGCCACCGGCATCGGCGCTCAGTTCGGGGGCAAGTACTTCGCCCTCGACGTCCGCGTCCTCCGCCTCCCCCGCCACGGCGCCAGCTGCCCCGTTGCCATGGGCGTCTCCTGCAGCGCCGACCGCAACATCCGCGGGAAGATCACCGCCGAGGGCATCTTCCTCGAGCAGAT
>SYDD01000199.1 GCA_005786775.1 Opitutaceae bacterium | reverse complement strand
CGCGCAGACGTCGAGGTCCCAGATATCGTGGCGGACGTCCTGAAAGTGCCAGCGCCGTTCCCCGGTGAGGGCATCAAGCGCCACCACACAGTTGCTGAACAGGTTGTCGCCCCAGCGGCCCACCCCGACCATATCGGGTCGCGGCGCGCCAAAGGCCACAAAGGCGAGCCCGCGAGCCTCATCGAGCGAAAGGCCACTCCAGCCGTTCGCGCCCTGCTGTGGGCCATCCCACGTCTCCGCGCCAAACTCACCCGCGGCCGGAATCGAACGGAACCGCCACAGCAGCCGGCCGTCGCGCACATCGTAGCCGAAGGCGTCCCCGAGGACGCCGCAGGTCACGAACACGTGCCGGTAAATGACCCCCGCGGCGGTCGAGCCCGTGGGGATGGCCGTGCGCCCGCCCTCGCCGAAGCCGGCCACGGGTTTCCCGGTGCGCGGATCGAGCGCGTAGTACCAGTCCCCGACGCCCGCCAGCAATCGGGCCGGGTGGGTCCCGTCGCCCGGCCAGTACACGAGGCCCCGGCGCGCGGGCAGGTCCTGTAACCGCTTACCTTGGTTCTCCGGAAAGGTCCGGCGCCAGCGCTCCTCGCCGGTGGTCGCGTCCACCGCCACGATGGCCCGCCCCGGGGTTGGCGCGTAGAGTATTCCGTCAACGATGACCGGCGTGGCCTGCACATTCGAACGGCCATCGCCCGAGCGGTAAGTCCAAGCCACCTCCAGTTGGCGGACGTTGGTACGGTTGATCTGGTTTAAAGCGGAGTAGCGCCGCGATCCGGCGTCCCCCTGCGAGCGGTCCCAGCGGCCAAATGGCGTCGGATCAACGGGCGCCGCGGGGGTAAGGTCCTCGGCGCGCGCGGCCGGGATGACGACGAACTCGGGGAGGGCCGCCCGGGCGGCGGGGTCCTCTATCGGTGCCGCCACGGCCGGCGGCAGGACCAAAAGCAGCAGCAGGGCGAATCGGGTCAGGGGCATCGGGGGGGGGGACCGCCGGAGCGGCGCCCGCACCCAAAGGCCCGCGGCGGCCGGCGTCGAGCCTGCGTCGACGCCGGCGAGGAGGCCTCGAACTTAGTACTCGAACGTCAGCTGCACGCCGTAGCGGCGTGGCGCGCCGGGGCTACCGGCGAAGATTTCCGGGTTGATGAACTGGTCGTACCGGCGGTCGGTCAGATTGTGGCCGTAGACGGCCACCGTCCAACCTTGCACCCGGTAGCGCACCTGCGCGTTCACCAGCCCATAGGCCTTCTGCTGGAACGTCGCGGTGTTGCGCTCGTCGTAGGAGGTCCGGCCGGTCGCCTGGTAGCTGCCGTTGACCGACCAGCCGCGGCCGAGGTCCAGGGTCAGGCCGGTCCGCAGGGTGTAGCGGGGCACGAACGGCACCTGCTTGTCCCAGATCTTGGCGCCGCGCGCATCGCGGTGGTCCTCGAAGGTGGTCATCGCGTAGCCGAGCTGCAGGTCCCACCAGACGCGCTCGACCGGGCTCCACATCGCCTTGGCCTCGAACCCGCGGGAGAGCACCTCGGGGGCGTTCACCACCACGTAGTCGGTCGAGTTCGGGACGGTGCGTTCGAACTGGTAGTCGCGGATCACCGACCAATAGGCGAGGACGCTGCCGCCAAAGCGGCTGCGCTGGTCCCCGAAGGTCAGCCCGGCCTCGTGGGCCCACTGGCGCTCTTGGCCGAAGCGAGCCAGCGCCGGGTTCGCGGTGAACCCGCTGTAGCCCTGCGGCTTGTGGGCCACCGCGGTGCGGGCGACCAGATTCAGGGTGGGGGAGAGCCGGTGCTGCAGGCCCGCGCTGGCCGAGACCAGGGTCTCGCTCTGGTCGCGGACGAGCCGCGGCTCCGGCGCGGTCGGGAAGCGGAAGTTGTTCGAGCTGACCTTGGTGCGGTCGATCGAGGTAGCGTCATCCTCAAGGCGCGCGCCGAGGCGCAGCAGGGTGGCGGAGGTCAGGGGCTGGTCCCAGCCGGCAAAGGCGGCCCAGGTGCGCTGGCCGAGGTCGAAGCGCGTGCGCTCGCTCTGGATGAAGCCCGGCGGCACGAACTGACTGGGCGGCACCAGGAACTCGCGCTGCGCGTCGCCCGCGGTGTCCTGGTCCGAATAGAAGACCCCCGCGCGCCAACGCGCCTGCGTGGCCGGGGCGTTGGACTCGAGGCGTACCTCGTGGGTCCAGAGCTGCTCCTCCTGCACGACGCGCGACGAGCCGAGCGACAGCGGGGAGAGATCCAGGTCGGTCAGGGACGGGTCGAGCTTCCATTCCTGGCGGGCCGAAGTGGCGACAAGGGAGCCCCAGCTGAAGCGGCGGCGCAGCTGAGCGGAAAACTGGGTCCGCTCTACGCTGGTCTCGCCGTTGATGTTGGCCGCGGTGGCGCGCCGGTCGGGGCTGAAGAGGGAGCTGAGGCGGGTGGCGTCGTCGCTGGAGGTCTCGTGGCGGAAGGCGAGTCGCACACGGGTGTCCGCATCGGGGCGCCAGAAGAGGGCGCCGCGGGCGGAGACGGCGCGGCGGTCGTCGGCGGAGCGCTTGAGTAGGGTGTTGGTCAGGTAGCCCTCGCGATCGGAGAGGCCGAGGCCGACGCTGTATCCGGTGGTGGCGGAGAGCGGGCCCTCGAAGGCGGCTTGGGCCGAGGAGGCGTTGAACGAGCCGTAGTCGAGCTGCACCTTGCCCTGATGGCGGTTGCCGGGCTCGCGGGTGCGGACCTCGATCACCCCGCCCGCAGCGTTGCGGCCAAAGTCGGCGATCTGCGGGCCGGCCTTCACGCTGAGGCTTTCGACATTGAGCAGGCTGCTCGGGTAGGCCGAAACGGAGCCACTGGGGACGTCATCGATGTACAGGGCCACGCCGGGGGAGCTGAAGAAGATCGAATTGGTCACCCCACGTAGGGCGATGATGTCGCCGAAGCCACGGGTGTCGCTGTTGCTCAGGAATAGGTTGGGGGCGGCGCCAGAGAGGTCCTGCAGCTGCTGGATGCCATGCTGCTCAAGGAGATAGGGGTTGAGCAGGGCGGCCGAGGGCTGGATGCGGACGCCATCGACGCCCGTCTCGGCCTCGACCTTAAAAGGCGTCATCACGGTCGTAGCCGGGGCCGCGCCGTGGAGGCTGGCGAGGGTTACGAGGGCCAGCGCGGCGAGCGCACGGCGATTGAGCAGGGTCAGGGATCGCATGGGTTGGGAAAAGGCAGG
>SYDD01000198.1 GCA_005786775.1 Opitutaceae bacterium | reverse complement strand
GGAGGCATCGAAGTCGAATTCGCGGACCCGCGCCCCGCTGCGGCCATCGATGAATACCTTCAGTTTCCGCGGCATCTCGGCCTCCGCGCGGCTCACCTCGAGGTAAATGACCTTGGAACCCTCGCTCGCCACCAGCGGGTAAAGCTTGTCGCGGGAGAGCCCGCCGATCTGGAACCGTTTCGCGTAAGCTTTCCCGGACTCCTTGTCCTGATACACCATCGTGTAGAAGTTCGGATCCCCGTCCTTGGGGAAGACGGCGCAGTGGATAATGTCCCGCCCCATGAAGACCTTGTCGGCCACCTTGGCCACCTTGAGGGAGCCGTCCCGCATGATCGTCAGCGCGCTGTCGAGGATCGTGCAGTCCTGGACGAACTCGTGCTGGCGCCAGTTGAGGCCGATGAAGCCGTCCTCGCGGTTGACGTACAGGCGCTGGTTGGCGGAGACGACCGCCGACGCGTCGATCTGCTCGATCTCGTCGTAGGCCGTGCGGCGCTTGAGGCCCTTGCCGTACTTCTCCTGGAGCATCTCGAACCAGGCGATGGTATACCCGGTCAGGTTGCGCAGGTGGCCCTTGGTCTCGCGGATGCCCTCCTCGATGCGCTTGAGCTGCTCGTCGGCCTGGAACCGGTTGTAGGCGGAGATGCGCTTGATCCGGATCTCGGTGAGGCGGGTGATATCGTCCTCGGTGACCTCGCGGCGGAGCTGTTTTAGGAAGGGCGCGAGCCCCTCGCGGATCTCGGCGAGCACGCTTTCCCAGGTGCGGGACTTCTCGATGCGGCGGTAGATGCGTTCCTCGATGAAAATGCGCTCGAGAGAGTCCCAGTGCCACTGCTGCTCAAGCTCGCTGAGCTTGATCTCCAGCTCGCGCTTGAGGAGCTCGCGGGTGCGCTCAACGGAGCGCCGCAGCAGCTCACGGCAGCCGAGGAACTCGGGGCGGTCGAGACCCGTCTTCGGGTCGGTGACGATCACACAGGCCGCGGGCGCAAGGTTCTGCTGACAGCCGGTAAACACGTAGAGCTGTTGGATGACCTGCTCGGGATCGGAGCCCTGGGGCAGGTGGACCAGAATCTCCACCTTGTCGGCGGTGTTGTCGTCCACGTGCTTGATCTTGATCTTACCCTTGGCGTTGGCCGCGAGAATCGACTCGATGAGCGTCTCGGTCGTGGCGCCGTAGGGTAGCTCGGTGATAGCCAGCAGGTACTTGGAGCGCTGCTCGATGCGCGCGCGCACCTTCACCCGACCTCCCCGTTCGCCGTCATTGTACTCCGCGAAGTCCGCGATGCCCCCCGAGGGGAAATCGGGGTAAATGCGGAACGTTTTCCCCTGAAGGTGGTTGATCGCCGCGCGGCACAGATCGTTGAAGTTGTGGGGCAGGATGCGGGTCGATAGCCCTACCGCGATGCCCTCGGCGCCCTCGAGGAGGGCAAGCGGGAATTTCGCCGGCAGTGTCACGGGCTCCTTCGCCCGCCCGTCGTAGCTGAGCTGCCAGGTAGTCGTCTTCGGATTGAAGAGAACCTCCCGGGCAAGGGCCGTGAGCCGCGCCTCGATGTAACGGGGCGCGGCCGCGTCATCGCCCGTGAACACATTGCCGAAGTTGCCCTGCGGTTCGATCAGGAAGGCCCGCTGCCCAATGGCCACGAGCGCCGCGCCGATGGAGGCGTCGCCGTGCGGATGCAGCGACATCGTCCGCCCGACGACGTTCGCTACCTTGTGAAAGCGACCGTCGTCCATATCCCACAGCGTGTGAAGGATCCGACGCTGGACCGGCTTGAGGCCGTCGTCGAGGTGGGGCACCGCGCGATCGAGGATGACGTAGCTGGCGTACTCGAGGAACCAGCCGCGGTAGCTATTGGCGAGCGGGGAGTCCTCGGTCTGCACCGAGTCGCCCCCGCGACGGGGCGGCGGGCCGGCGGGCGCGGCCTCCGCGGCCGGCGCATCCAAGGGCGACACGGGCGCGGCCGGCTCGGCGGGCGCGGGATGGCCGGCCGCAGCGTCCGGGGTATTGCCCAGCGGCAGTTCCGGCTGATCGGGGGCGGATTTGGCGGTCGGCTTCTTCGGCATGCGGAGTGAAGGGGGGACGCTGCCACGCGCGGCGCGACGAGGTCAAGGCGCCGCGGCTCCGAGGAGCCCGGCGGCGGCGATGCGCACAGGATCCTCGCCGGCCCGCCATTGTGCGAGCGTCGGACGCACCTCGAGGTCCGGGAGCACCCCAGCTCCCTCCAAGCGCCGGCCGCGCGGCGTCACGTAATCTTCGCGGCTGAGCTGGAGCTGGCCGCCGTCAGGTAGCGCATAAAAGTGGCTGGCGAGCACGGCGCCAGGGGTCTTCGCGCCAACTACGCGGGCGCGACCATGCTCCTGTAGGACCGCGGCGAAAATCTCCGCGGCGCTTCCGGTGCCCGGTCCGACCAGAATCGCAAGCGGGCCCCAATGGCGTGCCGAGCCCCAGGACCAAGACGACTTGGCCGCGCGCCGCCCCCCACGAGAGATGAAAGTACCGCAGTCCACCGCGTCCGGGAAAAACTCCCCGACCATGATGCCGAGCGATAGGGTCTCCCCGCCGGAATTCTGGCGTAGGTCGAGAAGGAGGCCGGGAGCCTCGCGGTGTTCCCGCAGACGGGAGGAGAGCCAACGGCGAGTTGGGCCGTCGAAGGCATCGAAGCGCAGAGCAACCACGCCGCCGGAGAGCACGCGCGCCTCCCGCCGGGGAGACGTGGAAAGCGCCTGCGCCGTGAGACTCAGGCGCACCGGACGGTCCGCGGCGTCGAGGAACT
>SYDD01000197.1 GCA_005786775.1 Opitutaceae bacterium | reverse complement strand
GTTGCGCACGTCCCAGGTCTGACACCACTGGTTGGTCACGGAGCGCCGGGCGTCCGCACCCATGATGGTGCCACCGACCTCATGGATAATTTTCCCGCCTGGCTCGATCGCCTTGGCGCCGTCCATCTCGGGGGTGCCGCGAACCTTGCCGCCCAGCGCCGAGATCCAGTCGGCGAAGGTGCGCTGCATGTGCGCGGCCTGACGGATCTCGTGCTCGGACCACTTCCAGTGGAAACGCAGGACAGGGATGCCCCACTTGTCGCGCACCACCGGGTCGAGGTCGCAAAACGAGTCCTCGTTGGGGATCATCTCCCCACGGCCGGCGAAGCCGATGAAGGACCCGTAGAAACGGCGCGCATCCTCCTTGAACTTCCGGCCGAAGCTGCCGCGGGTGAAAGCCTCGAGCCCGGCCACCGTGTGGAGCGCCGGCATCTGCCGCCCGCTGCCGAACTCGATGTGGTACCCCCGGGCGAAGCCCAGCTTCCCCGCGAGCTGTTCCTGGTAGAGCCACCACGGAACGTAGGCGTGGTTGCCGCCGGCGCCGTCCTCGTTGTGCCGCGGGAGGTTCTCTAGCGCGGGAATCTGGCCAGCTAAACCCGCGCCCACCGTATCCATGATGTACTTGCCCACCAGGCCGCTCGAGTTGGCCAGCCCCTGCGGGAAGCGCGGGGAACGGGAGTTGAGGAGGATGCGGACGGACTCCGCGGAGCTGGCCGCCAGCACGACCACGCGGCCCTTCACCCGCTGCTCCTTTCCGGTGGTCCGGTCGATGAACAGCACTCCCGTCGCCTTGCCGGCGGCATCGACGGTCACCTCGCGCGCCATCGCATTCGAAACGATATCGAGGTTGCCGCTGGCCAGCGCCGGCGGCAGATGGACCGTGGTCGACTGGTAATTGGCGCGGATGGAGCAGCCCCGCCCGCACGGGGTAGCCCAGAAGCAAGCGGCGCGCTGGCGCATCGAGTCCGCGAGCAACCGCTGGGCGCGGGGGTTGCCCGGATGGATCTTCGCCGGGAGGACGTCCGCATCCTGCCGCTGCGTCAGGACGGCCCGGTGGATCGGGATCACCGGCAGGCCGAGGGCCTTGCCCTTGGCGCGCGCGTACTGCTCGCCGGCCCGGAGGATCGGCGGCGGCTGCAGGACGCCCGCCGGGGAATCGGGGGTATTCTCGAGGCCGTTATTATCCCCATAAACCCCGATCAACATTTCGACCTTGTCGTAGTAGGGCGCCACGTCCGCGTAGGACAGCGGCCAGTCGAAACCGAGGCCATCGCGGGTGCGCGGCTTGAAATCGTAGGGCCCGTTGCGCAGCGAGATGCGGCCCCAGTGGTTGGTGCGGCCGCCCATCATCCGGGCCCGCCACCACCAGAATTGCCGCGCGGGGTCATCCGAGGCGCTGGTGTACGGCTCGCCCGGCACCTGCCAGCCCCCGTCGATCGTCGCATCGTAGAAGCCGAATGGCTTATCGGGCGTGCTGGCCCCGCGCAGCGGCGCTTGGCTGTTGACCTGGAACATCGGCGTCTCGCGGGCCGGGTCGTAATCGCGCCCCGCCTCCAGCATCAGCACCTTCGCCCCCTCGAGGGCGCAGGTGTAGGCCGTCTGGCCACCGGCCGCGCCGGAACCGACGACGATCACATCATACTCGGGCTGCGTCTGCGAAGGGGTGACGACGGGCATCGCGAAGGAGGTCCCGGCAGCAGACGCGGCCGAACGCGCAAGGCAAGGCAAACCCGGCGGCGCAAGCGTCGCCTCACCGCGAGACCGCCGCCACGAAGCCGGCCCGGTCGTCGAGGTGCGGGTTGTGGCCGCTCTCCTTCAGGGTGAAGAGCTCCACCGCCGGGAAATGGGTCCGCAGGACCGGGTGGTCCTCCGGCTGCACGTACGCGGAGCGGCCCCCGACGATCACGCGCACGGGGCCCGGGTAACGATCGTCCGGGACAAGGGGGTTGGCCTCCAGCGCGGGAACCGCGGCCGCGAGGACCGGCAGGTTTACCGCCCAGCGCCAGCCGCCCTCCGGCCTCGCTTCGAGGTTCGTGAGGAGGAATTTCCGCAGGAAGGCGTCTGGGACCTGGCCCTCAAGCCGAAGTTCGGCTTCGGCGCGGGAACGCAGGTCGCGGAGGTCGAGTTTCTGCAGGGCCGCGAAGTTCGCCCGGTGCCCCGCCCAAAAATAAGCCCGCGGGGCGATATCGACCAAGGTCAGGGCGGCAAAGCGCTCCGGGTGACGGCAGGCGGCTAGCATCGCAACCTTGCCTCCCATACTATGCCCGAGGAGCGAGACCCGAGCCCAGCCACGGGTATCCATCCAGTGCAGCAGATCGGCCGCCATCGCGGGATAGGACATCTCGGGGTCGTGGGGCGAGCGGCCGTGGTTGCGGGCGTCAAGGGCCACCACCTCGTGGTGTTCCGCCAGTGCCGCCCCCGCGGTGAGCCAGTTACGGGAGGAGCCGAGCAGGCCGTGCAGCAGCACCAGCGGGGGCTTGCCCGCCCCTCCGAATTCGCGCGCCGCGAGCATGAGCACCCCGTCCTGATGCCACGCCTCGGGGGCGGCGGGCGAGTGGATTTAGGGGGCAGAGTGCATCTACGGGCGCGCCTAACACGTTCCCTTGGTTAATCACTCCGGCGAAGGCGTCGGAAGACCCCGGCAGGCCCTTCCTGCCCCTCTCACCCGCCCCGACCGCGACCGCGCGATCGGGGCGGTTTTTTACTCAGCGCGGGCCGGGTCAGGCGACGAACGAGTAGTCGTAAGGGGCCCGTAGTTCGCGCGCGACCAGGGCGTTGCCGGCGGCCGCGTCGGGACCAGTGAACTCCTCGCGCGTGGCGTCCCAGGTGAGCCGAAGGCCGGTGCGCAGGGCGATGGCCCCAAGGTGACACATCGTCGCCGAGCGGTGCCCGACCTCGACGTCGCAGATCGGGTCGCGGCGGCTGCGCATGCAGTCGATAAAGTTCTCCATGTGATTCTTGCTCTCGTAGAGGCGGACCGCGCCGGCCGGGAGGGGCGTCTTCAGCAAGGCCGGATCGCTCGCGGTGAGCTGGTCGCGGTTAACCCAGATCCAGCCTTCGGAGCCCTCGAAGCGGATCCCGTTGCGCTGACCGGTCGGGTTAAGCTTCGCCCCGTAGATGCTGTCATCTTTGGTGGTATGAATAACGAGGCGAACCCCGTTCTCATAGACATAGTTGACCTCGTACTCACTGAACGCGTCGTAGCCGCCGGGGATGGGCTGCACCAAAACCTTAGCCTCGACGGTCCGCGGCGCGAGGAGGCCGATGGCCCAGTAGGCGATGTCGTTATGATGCGCCCCCCAGTCGGTCATCGTGCCCCCGGAATAGTCGTACCAGAAGCGGAAGGTACGGTGACAGCGCTCCTTCACGTAGTCCGTTTGGCGGGCCGGGCCCTGCCAGTAGTCCCAATCGAGGCCCGCCGGAACCGGTCCCGAGGCGAAGGGACCCTCGCGGAGGCCGGCCGGCAGCCAGACGTGGGCCTCGCGCAAGCGGCCGATCCGGTCGTTGCGCACCAGCTCGCAGGCGAGGCGAAAGCGCTGGGAGCTGCGCTGCTGGGTCCCGGTCTGCAGGATGATCCGGCGGTCCCGCACGGACCGGACTAGGCGGCGGCCCTCGTCGATCGTCAGCGTGAGGGGCTTCTCAGAATAGACGTCCTTGCCCGCCCGGGCGGCGCCGAGGTTAATCAGCGTGTGCCAGTGGTCGGGAGTGCCGTTGACGAGGGCGTGAATGTCATCCCGCTCCAGCAGGCGCCGGAAATCGCTCACCACGGCTGGGCGACGGCCGTCCACGGTAAGTTTCGCGGCCGCCGCCTCGGCGTGAGCGCGGTCCACGTCACACACCGCCACCACCTCACCCCAATTGGCCGCGTTCTGGGCATCGCGGGTACCCTGCCCACCGGCACCAATCAGGGCGATGCCAGGGCGGTCATTCGGGCCCGGACGCCGGGCCGGACCGGTCTCGGCAGCGGCAAGGCGCTCCTCGATGAACCAAGCGGGTAGGCCGGCCAAGGCCGCAGTCTGAACGCAATGTTGGACGAAACGACGGCGGGAGATCTGGAACGGGGGCATCGGGGGTCAGGGATCGGGGATCCCGCGACGCTCGGCGCCCCCACCCCGCGGCGCAAGCCCGGGAAAGGAAGCCGACCAAAGTCCGATCGCGTGATCGGAGAGGGGCGGCGACGAGAAGCGGAGGCCAGGCGGCCTCAAGCCCCAGCAATTTAGTCAGGCCGTCCCAACCGTGGCGGCGGGAGCCTGACGGCGACGGCGGTAGACCGCGTAACCGAGGCCCAAGGCGCCGGCGATGGCGGCGTAGGTGGAGGGCTCGGGAACGGCGGAGTAGGTGTACGAGTAGGACCCGATATCTACCCCCGCCCCGAGTCCGACGTTCACGCGGCCCGCATCGAGCAAGGAAGTCGTGGAGAAATACTGCGACGCGGCGGATGAGGTGAACGTGATCGTGATTGAGTTCGCGGTGTTAAACGCGGCGGTGGGGGTGTCCGACTTCGTAAAGGAAAACGTCGCTCCGGCGACCGCATCGTTCAGGACAATTAACCCTTTAGCTCCGGAGCCTTGGTCATAGACGGAAGAGAGGAGCACGTTCGTATTTTGAGTACTCGCCCTGAGACCACCTTGTACCGTGGCCACCAAAACCCCGCCTGTACCGACGACGCTGGCCGGATGAGCATTGAAGAGGTTCGTAAAGAGCACGCCGGCACCCATCGAGTATGAGGAGGTTCCGTCGGGCAGATTCCCACTCGCGGCGTTGCCCGTCGGCGTGATGGTGAGCGTTAGGTTCGAGGCCTCGTAGGTCACGTCGAACAACTTCGGGTAAGTCTGCGCGCCAGCGGCGCTAGCGCTGAGGCAGAGCAGGACCAAGACTGCCAGGCGGCGAAAGGAACGGTTCATGGCAGGTTTCGACCAGTCAGGTTGCGACAACGGGAAAAACGGCGGACGGTCCCTCGCTCAGCCCAGCGCGTAGCTCAACGGGGAAAGGGGTTCGGGAGCCCGAGGACGGGAGACACTCGCCGGGGCCGGAGACGCCTCGGTGCGCGTCACCTGCGCGGCCTTGGCCTTAACCAACCGGTCGACAATCGCCGACGCCTCGGGTCCGAAATACGCACCGCCGGATGCCACGGTCCGCACCGCCTGAATGAAGTCCTGCAAGCCCCCGAGCTTTTCGAAGAAACCCCGCGCCCCAAAGGCCAGAGCGTCGCCAACGGACTCATCATTGGTGTTGCCGGTGAGCACCAACACCCGGCACTGGAGCCGGCTGGGACGCAGCTCGCGGAGGAAATCGAGGCCGGTGCCGTTGGGAAAGCGCCAATCGAGCACCACCACGTCGGGCTGGGTCTCGCGGGCCAGCCGCAGCGCCTCGGGGACATCAGCCGCCTGGCCAACCACCTCGAACTCGTCCATCCGGGCGAGGACATCACTGAGCATTTCGCGAATGGAGGTCTGATCCTCGACCAGCAAAATTCGGGAGCGCGCCGGGACGGCGGCAGAGACAACGGGCGTTTCCATGGCAATCAGCTTAGTCGACGCGGCCGGGAATGTTAATGGGTAGTAGCTGACGTCGGCGGGCCCGGGGCCTACGTAAGGGCCGGCGGGGCCCCGTACGCAGTCCGTGCCGCTCTTGCGGGGCTCCAGCGTTGCACGGCAGCGGCGCCGGCGGCAACTTCCCCCCGTGCCCTCTCCTCTTTGCCCTGGGCCGCGCGCCCTACCCTCGTGGATCGCCCTGCTGCTCACCCTGGCTGCCCCGCTGGCGTCCCCGGCGTGCGGAGCAGCGCCGCCGCCGACCGTTGCTGCGGGAGCCCGCTCGCTCTTCGACGGCCGCAGCCTCGGCCCTTGGCGCGCGTCGGCGTTCGACTCACAGACGGAGGTGCGCGTCGAGCCCCGATTCCGCGGCGAAGGCCCCGCCATCGTCGTGCCGCGCAGCACTTACATGGCCGGAATCAACCTAGATCCCACGACCTCGCTGCCCCGGATGAATTACGAGGTGACGCTGGAGGCGATGAAGCTCGAGGGCGGAGACTTCTTCTGCGGCCTGACCTTCCCCGTGGCCGCCTCGGCCTGCACGCTCATCGTCGGCGGTTGGGGCGGCGGAGTCACCGGGATCTCCTGCATCGACAACTCGGACGCGTCGGACAACGAGACCACCACGGGGCGCACCTACGAGACGGGGCGCTGGTACCGCATTCGCGTCCGGGTCACCCCGGCTAAACTCGAGGCGTGGATCGACGATGAGCAGGTGGTGGATTTCGAGATCGCAGGGCGAAAGCTCGATCTCCGCTTCGGCGACATCAAGCACTCGCTCCCGCTCGGGCTCGCGGCCTACGAGACGGGTGCCGCTTACCGAAACATCCGCCTACAAGCGCTGCCCGCCGGGACCGCGGATTGACAGTCCGTCCCGGGGCTGCGGCAGTGCGCGGATGAACGCCCCGCCGCTTGCCCCGCTCCGTCCCGCCGGCGGGGCCCTCCCGGAGGCGGGAACCGTGCTGGAGGCCTTTCTGGCCGCCTGCGCCGGCCGCGGGCTGGAGCTCTACCCGGAACAGGAGGAGGCCATTCTCGAACTTTACGAGGGTGCCAACGTCATCCTCAACACCCCCACCGGCTCCGGCAAGTCACTGGTGGCCGCGGCGTTCCATTATCGAGCGCTCTGCCGGGGAGAACGTACCGTTTACACCTGCCCGATCAAGGCCCTGGTGAACGAAAAGTTTCTCTCCCTCTGCCGGGAGTTCGGGCCGGACCAGGTCGGGATGATGACCGGGGACGCCAGCGTGAACCTGGGCGCCCCCCTACTCTGCTGCACTGCAGAGATCCTCGCCAACATCGCCCTCCACCGCGGCGAGACCAGCGACCTCCGCGCCGTGGTGATGGACGAGTTTCATTATTACTCGGATCCGACCCGGGGCGGCGCCTGGCAGATCCCGTTGCTGACCCTGCCCCACGCCCGGTTTCTCCTGATGTCGGCGACCCTGGGCGAGACGGCGTTCTTCGAGCGGGAGATGACCCGCGTCACGGGAGCCCCAAGCCGCACCGTGCGCAGCGACCGGCGACCGGTGCCGCTGGAATTCGAATACTCCGAGATGCCCCTCGCCGAACGCGTGGCCGAGCTGCTCGCCACCAAGCGCGGCCCGATCTATCTGGTGCACTTCACCCAGCGATCTGCGGCGGAGGCGGCGCAGGCGCTGATGAGCCTCAACGTCTGCTCGCGGGAGGAGAAGGCCGCCCTGCAGAGCGCGCTGGAGTCCGCCCGCTTCAACAGTCCCCACGGCCGCGAGGTACAGCGCTGGCTGCGCCACGGAATCGGGGTGCACCACGCCGGACTCCTCCCGAAGTACCGACTCCTGGTCGAGAAACTGGCCCAGCAGGGCCTCCTCAAGGTCATCTGCGGTACCGACACGCTTGGGGTAGGCATCAACGTCCCCATCCGCACCGTGCTCTTCACCCAGCTGTGGAAGTATGACGGCAAGAAGGCGGCAGTACTCACCGTGCGTGACTTCCGCCAGATCGCGGGCCGCGCTGGGCGCAAAGGGTACGACGACCGTGGCTTCGTGGTCGTACAGGCCCCGCCCCACGTAATCGAGAACCGCCGCGCCGAGGAAAAGGCCGCCGCCAGCCCCGGCCGCCGCCAGCCCCTCAAGCAGCGCGCGCCCGAGGGCACGATCGCTTGGGACGAACGCACTCTCGAACGGTTGCGCACCGCCCCGCCCGAGGCGCTCACCTCCCGCTTCGAAGTCTCCCACGGGATGCTCCTCCTGATGCTCTCGCGACCAGGTGACGGATGCCGCGACCTCCAGCGTCTCCTGCGCGAGTGCCACGAGACGCCGCACCGCCAGCGCCTGCTCCGCCAGCGGGCTTGGCAGCTTTTCCGCGCCCTCGTCGAACGCGGCATTGTGGTCCCTCGCCCTCGGGGCAGTTCCGGACCCAAGCTTCAGGTCAGCGTCGAGCTGCAGGATGATTTTTCCCTGCACCAGGCCCTCTCGCTCTACCTGATCGACACCCTGCCCCGACTCGACCCAGAGGACCCCGACCACGCCCTTAACCTCCTCACGCTGTGCGAAGCCATCGTGGAGGATCCGGACGCGATTCTACGGCGGCAGGTGGATCGGCAGAAATCGGCTAAGCTCGAGGAGCTGCGCGCCGCCGGAGTGCCCTACGAGGAGCGCATGGAGCGGTTGGAGGAGATCGAGCACCCCAAGCCCTTGCGCGAATTTCTGTACGAGACTTTCAACGCCTTCGCCGCCCAGCACCCTTGGGTCGAGCAGGAGAACGTGCGGCCCAAGTCGATCGCCCGCGAGATGTACGAACGCTACCTTTCTTTCGGCGCCTACGTGCGGGAGTACGAGCTTCACCGGGTGGAGGGCGTGCTGCTACGCCACCTCGCGCAGGTCTGGAAGGTTCTCGCGCAGACCGTCCCCGACACCGCGAAGACCGAAGCCGTGCGGGAGATGGAAGATTACCTCGGCGAACTAATCCGCAGCGTGGATTCCAGCCTGCTCGAGGAATGGGAACTACTGGTGAACCCCGCCGCCACCACGCCGCGGGACGACCGCGAACCGGCGGCGCCCGGCCGCACCACGCGGCCGGACCTCACGCGGGACCGAACCTCCTTCCGTCGCCTCGTCCGCGCGGCGCTGCTCGGGGTACTTCAGGATGTGGCAGTGCGGGACTGGGACGGCGCCGGGCAGCGCTTGGGTACTGACCCCCTCGGGGCGGCCACGGGCGACGTTCCCGGGCCCTCCCCAGCCCGCCGGATCGAACAGGCGTTTCAACCTTACCTCGAGGCGCGCGGCCGGCTCCGGCTGGATCCCGAGGGTCGCTCCGCGCAGCACACCCATTGGACCGCAGGGGGCCAGCCTGGTAGCGAAGAACCGTGGACCGTCGCGCAAACCCTCGTCGATCCCGAGGAGCTGAACGATTGGGAGGCAGTGTTCACTATCTCCATCCCCGCGTCGCGGGCCGCCGGACGCGTCGTACTTGAACTCGCGCACGTCGGCCCGATCGGCGGGCCCCCGCCGGTGTGACCCCGCGTCGCCCCGGCGGCGCCTTTACGGATCGACCGGCACGCCCTCGGCGCGCAGCCGTTGGAGCTTGTAGGTGAGGGCGCGGCGGCTGATCGCAAGCTCGCGGGCCGTCTCGGTGCGGTTGAAGCGGTTTTTCCGGAGGGTCCGCAGGATCGCCTCCCGCTCGATCTCCTCCAGTCGCTGCAAGTCGCGCGGAGCCTCCCCAGCGGGCACACCAGCCGCCAGGATTCGGGACGGCAGATGCTCGGGCAGAACGACCTCACCGCGGGACAGCAGGGCGGCACGCTCCATCGCGTTGCGCAGCTCGCGCACGTTGCCGGGCCAAGAATAGGCCTGCAGGGCCGCCGCGACAGAGGAGGAGAACCGCGGCTGCTGGCGCGAGAAGAGGGCGCTGAAGTGGCTCGCCAGCGGCAGGATGTCCTCCGGGCGCTCCCGCAGGGGAGGAACATGGATCTCCATCCCGCTCAGCCGGTAGTAAAGGTCTTCGCGAAAGCGACCCGCGGCGATCTCCGCGGCCAGATCCCGGCTGGTCGCCACCAGCAGCCGCGCGCGCGAACGCACCTCGCGCGTGCCACCCACCCGGCGGAATACCCCCTCGTTCAGCAGCCGCAGCAGTCGACTCTGGAGGGCGGCTGGCAACTCGGCGATCTCATCCAAAAAGAGGCTACCTGCCTCCGCCTGCTCGAGCCGTCCCGTGCGCACGAGCCCGCCGGGCAACTCCTGACCGAAGATCTCGGCCTCGAGCTGGGCCTCCGGCACCGCCACACAGCCCACCTTCACGAGGGGCCCTGCCGACCGATTGCTCCAACGGTGGATCAGCGATGCCACCACCTCCTTCCCCGCCCCACTCTCCCCGGACAGCAGGGCCCGAGACTCGGAGCCGCCGATCGCCGCGGCGTCGCGACATACCGCGCGCAGCAAGGGGCTGGCCACCACCACATCCGCTGGCAATGGCGGCACGCCCCCATCCGCGGGCGGCGGCCCGCCCCCTTGCACCGCGAGGCGCACCGAGGCCATCAGCTCGTCGAGGTCGATCGGCTTCGCCAGATAGTTCAGCGCCCCGTCCCGCATCGCCGCCACCGCGCTGCGCACGTCCGCGAAGGCCGTGACCAGCAGCACCGGCAGCCGCGGGTGTTGCTCCCGCACCCGGCGCAGCGTCTCGAGACCCGACATCCCGGGCATTCGGACGTCCGAGATCATTAGGGCGCAAGGATCCCGGACCAGCAGCTCGAGGGCTGCCGCGCCCGAATCCGCGGCCCGCGTGCGGAAGCCTTGGCGGCGCAGGAATGTCTCCAGCAGGTCCCGCTGGTCAGGATCATCGTCGACGATCAAGATCTGGGGACTCTCGGCCTCGATTCTCATCCGGCAGGAGGGGGCCTCAACGGCGCCACCCGAAACACGGCGCCCCGCGGCACGTTGGCCCCGCAGGTAACCTCCCAACCATGGGCGAGCGCGATCTGGCGGACCACCGCAAGACCTAGGCCCACACCGTCTTTTCGCCGGGTGACATACGGTTTGAAAATCTCCTCGCGCTCGGCATCGGGCACGCCACGGCCGTCGTCCCTTACCTCCAGGCCAACTTCGCCCCCGGCTCCGATCCTGGCCGCAACCTCCACCCGGCCGCCCGGCTCAACCGCTTGGAT
>SYDD01000030.1 GCA_005786775.1 Opitutaceae bacterium | reverse complement strand
GGACGCCTCGCCGGTGACGGTCGCGGATCGCGGGGCGGAGCAATTGATGCGCGCCCGGATCGCGCAGGCGTTCCCCGGCCACGGGATCCTCGGGGAAGAGTTCGGGGCGGAGAACGAAGGGGCGGACTTCACCTGGGTGCTCGATCCGATCGATGGCACCAAGGCGTTCATCACCGGCGTCCCGCTCTGGGGCACGCTGATCGCGCTCCTGCACGAGGGGCGGCCCGTCCTGGGCTGCATTCACCAACCCGTCCTCGGCCAGTTGATGCTCGGGGATGGCCACACCGCGACCCTGAATGAGCGCCCCGTGCGCTGCCGCGCGGTGGCGGGACTGGAGGCGTCGACGGTGCTGACCAGCGACCCCCTTAATCCCGAGCGTTACCAGCCGGGTTCCGGTTATGAGCGCCTGGTCCGGCGCGCGCGCCTGGTCCGCACCTGGGGCGATTGCTACGGCTACCTGCTGTTGGCGGGGGGCTGGGCGGACGTGATGCTGGACCCGGTGATGAACCCCTGGGATATCGCAGCGCTGGTGCCGATCCTGCGGGGTGCGGGCGGGGTGATCACCGACTGGCAGGGTGGGCCTGCTTATCCGGCCAATTCGACCGTGGCGGCGGCCACCCCGGCGCTGCACGCAGCGGTGATGGACGCGCTGCACGGGAGCGTCCCGCCGCGCGCGGGCTAGCCTGCCCGGGCACGGTCTTCCCGGCGGGGCGGTTCAGACCTGCTCCGGAATCGCGTAGGGCGCGCGCTGCGTCTCCTTGAGCAGGAAGCGGGCGTATTCCAGCGCGCCTTCCTGCTGGCCGGAAACCGCGGTGATGCCGTCGCCGATCGCATCGAGGGAGAGCCAAGGGCCGAGTCGGAAAGGTTGGCGGGCGAGGTCGATCCCGTGGACCTGCAGGTGCGTCTGCAGCTCCCGGTGGATGGCGCCGGCAGCGGGGAAATCTCCGAGGGTCGCGTCGATCGCGGCCGTGGGGGCGGCCTCGCCGGTCCGATAGGAGATGTTGCCGAAATGGCAGAGCGACGCGGAGAGGTGGCCCGTCTCGACCGGGGCGGCGAGGTCCTTGCTCCGGCGGGAACGGACCGCATCGAAGAAGTTCTGCACGTGCGTGGCACCGCCGTCGCCCGCGAATTTGCGGATCTGCTTGCCCGTCTTGTCGAAAGCGGTGGCGCCCACCAGTCCGGCGACCGTCCCGCCCTCGCAGGTGGCGATCACCCCGGTACGGAGGCCGCCAACCTGGTCGAGGTAGTTGACCCCCGGCTTGGCGGGGAGCGCCCGGTGCTCGAAGATCAGCGGGATCTGGGCGTAATCGTAGACCGCGACGTGGGTGTTCGGGGTCTCGGCGGCATCCTGGATCGCGTAGCGGTTGCCGAAGCTGACGATCCGGCGCGGGGGGCCGTTGTGGCGGGCGATGCGCAGGGCGATGTCGAGGACATGGACCCCGTTGTTGCCCAGCTCGCCGTTGCCGGTGTCCCAGGACCAGTGCCAGTCGTAGTGGAGCTTCCCGCGGGTGAGTGGGGCCATCGGGGTGGGGCCGCAGAACAGGTCGTAATTGATCCCCTCGGGGTACCAGGGGAGGCGTTTGCCGATCGACTGGCGGAGATTGTAGACGATGGCGCGGATGTGCTGCACCTTGCCGAGCTCGCCGGAGTGCAGGTACTGGATCGCTTGGGCGAGGCCGGTCTCGGAGCGGTAGTGGGTGCCGACCTGGACGATGCGGCCGTACTTGGTGGTAGCCTCGATCATCTTGCGGCCTTCCCAGACCGTGCGGGACATCGGTTTCTCGACGTAGACGTCCTTGCCGGCCTGGCAGGCCCAGACCGTGAGCAGGGCGTGCCAGTGGTTGCTGGTGACGATCATCACCGCATCGATGTCCGCGCGGCCAATCAGTTCGCGGGCGTCGGTTGTCTGGAAGGGGGCGGGCGTGCCTTCGGGCAGGTTGCGGGCGACGCGGGCGAGCACCTGGGGGTCGACGTCGCAGAGTCCGGCGATGCGGACGCCGGGCATCTTCACCAGGTTCTTGAGGTGGGCGGAGCCCTTGCCGTTGAGGCCGATCACGCCGAGGCGGATGGCGCTGTTGGCGCCGGGGGCGGCCGCGTAAACGGACGGGCGCAACCCGGCGGTGAGGGCGGCCCCGGCAGCGAGGGCGGACTGGCGGAGGAAAGAACGGCGCGGGAGCGAGGGCATGGGCGGGGAAGGGGTGGGCGGACGGGCGCCCGGGGATGGACGCGTCTTGATAGGCGGGGACCTTAGGCCGGGGGGATGCCCGCGACAAGCCGGGCCTTTGCGTTCGCCAGCGGAGGGCGGCTGGCTTACGTCGGCGGGATGAACATCGACACGGAGGACCTGCTGGAGCGCTTCTGCCGGTATGTGCGGATCGACACCCGGAGTGATCCGCACACGGGGCTGACCCCGAGCACGCCGGGGCAGTGGGATCTGCTGCGCCTGCTGGAGGCGGAGCTGAAGGCGCTCGGGGCGGAGGAGGTCGAATTGACCGGGCACGGGTACGTGCTGGCGACCATTCCCGCCACCACGAGGCGGCAGGGTGTGCCGACCCTCGCATGGCTCGCGCACGTCGATACCGCGACGGAGCTGCCGGGCGGGGCGAAGCCAATCGTACACCGCAATTACGATGGCCGGCCGATCGTGTTGCCGGATGATCCGACGCAGGTGCTGACCGTCGAGACCATCCCGCACCTGCGGGAGGCGATCGGCGACGACATCATCACGGCCAGCGGGACCACCCTGCTGGGGGCGGACGACAAGGCGGGGGTGGCGGCGATTGTGGCCGCCACGCGGCATCTGTTGCGCCATCCCGAGATCCCGCACGGGCGGATCCGGGTGTGCTTCAATCCCGACGAGGAGATTGGGCACGGCCTGCGGACCCTCCCGTTGGAACGCCTCGGGGCGGAGGTCGGCTACACGTTGGACAGCGAGGCGCGGGGGGAGGTGGACGACGAGACCTTCTCGGCCGATGCGGCGGTGGTGGAGATCCGGGGCGTGGCGGCGCATCCCGGGTGGGCGAAGGACGTGATGGTGAACGCGCTACGGCTGGCGGCGCGCTTCATCGCGGCGCTACCGCAGGCGCGTTCCCCGGAGCGGACGGCGGACCGGGAGGGGTTCATCCATCCCAACGAGATCCGCGGCACCAGCGAGCGCGCGACCGTGCGGCTCATCCTGCGCGATTTCGAGCTGGAGGGTCTGGCCGAGTCGCGGCGGCTGGTGGAGCAGGCGGCCGCCGCGGTGCAGGCGGCGGAGCCGGGCGCCCGGCTGGAAGTGACCTTCCACGAGCAATACCGGAATATGCGTTACTGGCTGGATCGCGACCCTCGGTCTGTGGAGTACGCCCTAGAGGCGATCCGGCGCACCGGACTCACCCCGTTCCGGCACCGGATCCGCGGGGGCACCGATGGCTCCCAGCTCACCGCGCGCGGCCTGCCGACTCCCAACCTCTTCTGCGGGATGCACCAGGTGCACAGCCAGCGGGAGTGGGTGTCGTTGCAGGATATGAGCCTTGCCGCCCAGATGCTGATCCAGCTGGTCCGCATTTGGGAGGAGCGAACCCCGGGTTCGCTGGCGACCTAAGCCGCGCCAGCCAGAATCGGGTTGGTTTTCACCGCAAGACGGGCCAGCCTTCCCCTTTCCTTTCCTCGCCATGGCCCAGACTAAATCGGACATCGGACTCATCGGCCTCGCCGTGATGGGTCAGAACCTTGCCCTCAACATCGCTGATCACGGCTTCCGGATCTCCGTCTACAACCGGACGACCGAGAAGACGGAGAAGTTTGTCGCGGAGAACCCGA
This sequence comes from Opitutaceae bacterium, assembly GCA_005786775.1. Lineage (GTDB taxonomy): Bacteria > Verrucomicrobiota > Verrucomicrobiia > Opitutales > Opitutaceae > ER46. Next base: position 11,362 of record SYDD01000030.1, on the reverse strand, counting down.
CCACGCCGGGTGGCCTACACGGGGCCAAGACCCTCGAGGAGTTCGTCGGGACGCTGTCGCGCCCGCGCAAGATCATCATCCTCGTCCAGGCCGGCAAGGGCACGGATGCGGTGATCGACAGCTTGGTGCCGCTACTGGACAAGAATGACATCGTAATCGACGGCGGCAACGCGCTGTGGACGGACACCATCCGGCGCGAGCAGGCCCTGCGGGCGAAGGGGCTGCGGTTCATCGGTTCGGGCGTTTCCGGCGGCGAAGAGGGCGCGCGGTTCGGTCCGGCGCTGATGCCGGGCGGGGATCCGGCGGCCTACAAGGAGCTGGAGCCGATCTGGAATGCGATCGCGGCCAAAGTGGATGCCAAGACAGGCCGTCCACTGAGCGGGGCGGCGCCGGGCAAGCCGATCCAAGGCGGCGTGCCGTGCGCGACCTACAGCGGCGAGACTGGCGCGGGCCATTACGAGAAGATGGTCCACAACGGCATCGAGTACGGCGATATGCAGATGATCTGCGAGGCCTACGCCGTGATGAAGGGCTTGCTGGGGCTGAAAGCCCCGGAGATGGGGGCGATCTTCGCCGAGTGGAACCGCGGGATGCTGGGTAGCTTCCTGATCGAGATCACGGCGGACATCCTCCAGCAGAAGGATCCGGTGACCCGGAAGCCGATCGTGGACGTGATCTTGGACACGGCGGGCCAGAAGGGTACGGGCAAATGGACGTCGGTGAACGCGCTCGATATGGGCGTGCCGGCGCCGACGATCGCCGAGTCCGTATTCGCCCGCTGCCTGAGCGCGATCAAGGAGGAGCGGGTCGCGGCGGCGAAGGTGTTGAAGGGGCCGTCGCGCAAGTACAAGGGTTCGCGCGAGGCGCTGGTGGCGGCGATCCACGACGCGCTGTACTGCTCGAAGATCTGCTCGTACGCGCAGGGGTTCCAGCTGATGCGGGAGGCGCAGAAGGAGTATAAGTGGAAGCTCAACTTCGGCGAGATCGCGCAAATCTGGCGGGGCGGGTGCATCATCCGCGCCGTGTTCCTGCAGAAGATCACCGAGGCCTACGCGCGGAAGCCGGATCTGGCGAACCTGCTGCTCGACCCGTATTTTAATAAGACCGTGCGCCAGGCGCAGGAGAACTGGCGCAAGGTCGTGGCCCTTGCCGTGGAGTGTGGCGTGCCGGTGCCGACCTTCAGCTCGGCGCTGGCCTACTACGACAGCTACCGCTCGGCCCGGTTGCCGGCGAACCTGCTCCAGGCGCAGCGCGACTACTTCGGGGCGCACACCTACGAGCGGACGGACCGCCCCCGCGGCGAGTTCTTCCACATCGACTGGCCGGAGGCCGGCCGGCCCCAGCTGGCGATGAAGTGACCGCGGGCGGGGATCTCGCCTGAGTCTCATCCGGGGATTACCCGGAAAGACGGCGCGAGTGGTGCCGGGTGGGGGTGGGGGTGGGGGTGGGGCTGTAGCCGCCCACCCTGCACGTTGCAGCTAACTGCGCCCGCCTCGATCTGACGGGCAGGCGCAAAGGACGCGCGGGCCTCGGCAAGGGGTGCCGCGCGGACGGGGCGGAACGTGCGACCTTGGCGGTTCCTTCCGTTATGAACACCGCTTTACTCCCACTGCTGGGCCTCGCCGGCACCTTCCTGCTGGCCGTCGCCTGCTCCTCGCCCGCCTCCCGCATCGAGGCCAACCCGGAGGCCTTTGCCCGCCTCAGTCCCGAACAGCAGACCCTCGTCCGCGCCGGCCAGATCGCCCTCGGCTTCCCCAGTGAGGCCGTCCGGCTCGCCCTCGGCGATCCTGACCGTACCACCGTCCGCACCGACGCCCGCAGGGAGACCGTGATCTGGCACTTCCTGTCCTACGAGGCCAGCGGCCAGGTCCTCTTCACCGGGCACTTTCACCGCGGCTACCGCGGCGGCGGCTGGGGGTGGGGCCGGGGCGTCGCCTACCCGTATTACCTCGATTACCCCGCCCGGACGGTCCGCGACCGCTTCCGGGTCGAATTCCACGACGCCAAGGTCACCGCCATCACCCGGGAGGACAGCCGATGAAACCAAATCTGAAGTTCCGCCAACCCCAGTTCCACTGGGGCAAGGCTCATCTTGACAGGGTTCAGCTCACCCGGCACCCCGAGCCAATGAAGTGTCTTCCGCACCCGTTCACGGAACGCCCCCAACACCCGCGAGGGGTGTCGCGGGGAGGAAACCCGTCCCGGGCGCGATGATTCCGCCGGATCCGGAGGCCGTACTGGAGGAACAGATCGCGCACTGGCGCAGCTACCTGCAGCGGCGGCCCGCGCTGCAGCCGGTGGAGATGAGGGAGCTGGAGGATCACCTGCGGGAGTCGGTGGCGGGCCTGCGGGCCGGGGGGCTGTCGGCCGAGGAGGCCTTTCTGGTGGCGGTGAAGCGGCTGGGGGGCGTGGACGCGCTCTCGCGGGAGTTTGCCCGGGAACATTCGGAGCGGCTGTGGAAACAACTCCTGCGCCCCGAAGCGGAGGCGGCCAACGGGACCCCGTCGGCCGGGCGGCAGGAGGCCGCCGTGGCGCTGGGACTGGCGGTGGCCGCGGGCGTGGCCGTGAAGCTGCCCGCGTTGCTCGGCGTCCCCTTGGGCGACGGGAATGCGCCGTTTTACGCGCGGAACTCCGCGCTGTTCGTCCTGCCCCTGCTGGTGCTCTTCTTCGCTTGGAAGCGGCAGCTTGGTCGCGCCGCCCTCGCGTGGCCGACCGCGGGAGGCGTGGCGGCCGCGTTGCTGGCGAACCTGTATCCCTTCCACCCGACGGGCGACACCCTCGGCCTGTTTGCCCTGCACCTGCCGATCGCCCTGTGGCTCGGAGTGGGCGTGGTCTACGCGGGCGGCCGCTGGGCACAGGGGAACGCACGGATGGACTTCATCCGCTTCTCTGGGGAATTGTTCATCTACTACGTTCTGATTGCCCTCGGCGGTGGCGTACTGATCGGGAGCACCGCGATGACCTTCAAGGCGATCGGGGTGGATCCGGGGCACTTCATCGGCAACTGGCTCGTGCCGTGCGGGGCGGCGGGGGCGGTCGTGGTGGCCTCGTGGCTGGTGGAGGCCAAGCAGAGTGTGGTCGAGAATATGGCTCCGGTGCTAACGCGGGTGTTCACGCCGCTCTTCGCCGCCGTGCTGCTTTCATTTCTAGTCACCTTGGTGGCAACGGGGCGCGGGGTGGACCATGCGCGGGAGGTGCTGATTGGGTTCGATGCGCTGCTCATCATCGTGCTGGGACTGTTGCTCTATGCGGTGTCGGCGCGCGACCCGCAGACGCCCCCGGGGGGATTTGATGGGCTGCAACTGCTGCTGGTGGCCGGGGCGCTGGTCGCGGACGGGGTGGCGCTGTGGGCGATCGCGGCGCGGATCCAGGAGTTTGGGTTCACGCCTAACCGGCTGGCCGGGCTGGGCCTGAACGGCGTCCTGCTGGTGAACCTGAGCTGGTCCGCGGTGCTGTATGCGCGGTTTCTGCGAGGCCGGGGGACCTTCGCCGCCCTGGAACGCTGGCAGACCAATTACCTGCCGGTGTACGCGGTTTGGGCGGGGCTGGTGGCGGTGATCCTGCCGCCGCTGTTCGGGTTCCGTTGAGGCCCGCGGGGGCCAACCTTGCCGCGATGACCCCTCTTTTCCTCCTCGCCAGCTGCGCCGGCTTTGTCGCGCTGGAGATCTGGCAGTTGGTGCAGGCCGAACGATTGCTGGGCCGGCGAGCAACCCCTGCGGCAGGCGCGGTGTCGCCGGGACCCGATGAACCGCGGGCCCGCTGCTGGAGCTTGGCCCTGCTCGCCTACTGGCTGTGGATGGTAGGGCTGCTGTTCCTTTCCCTAGCGCGGCTGCACGCCCTCGGGCTGCTGTTGGTGACGATGGTTGGATTCTCGCTGCGGCGCGGGGCCGAGCGGCTCTGGACTTTGCGGCTGCTCACCTTCGAGGGAGCGATCCGCGTGGGCCTTTTACTTTCCCTCGGGGCGCTGGCTTGGCGACGCCTTTGAGTCGGGCTGGTTAGCGGACCCAGCGGCGCGATTCCGCCTTGGGCGCGGGCTCCTCCAGCGATTGGCCGAAGAACTCCTGCGCGGCCGAGATCAGGCGTGCGTAGCGGGTATAGTCGCCGGCCCAGGAATTGGGCACGGACAGCCGCTTTAACACCCCGCGCCCGCGGCAGTCGGGGGCGGTATCATCCGGGCTCAGCTCAAGGGAAAACTGCGGATCGTGAGCGTGGACCACGTAATGGCGGACCCCGCCGGGGGCATCCCGCTCGATCCGGACGAAGGGCGAGGAGTCCATCCCCGCAGCGTGCGGGGCGGCGGCGCCGAAGCAAACGTCGTTTTGCCCTTGAGCCGCAAGGGCCGCGGGCGCAAACCCTCCCCACCCGCCGGCGAGGCGCCCTCGGTTCAACCGCGGGCGAACCGGATGATGCCGTACCGGGCTATCCCATGAAGTCCTCCCCGCCTCCCGGCCTGCCCACCTGGCTCTTCATCCTCACCGATCTAGCGTTGCTCGGCACCGCGGCGATCGTGGCGTGGGCGAGCCCCCTGCCGTTGTCCACTGGCGCACTAGTCGCGATCGTAGGCTGTGTGCTGCTGGGTGTATTGGTGGGCCTGGTGCCGCTGGTGGCGCGCCTGGAAAGGCAGAAGAACGAGGCGTTGGACCAGCGGCAGCGGGCCCTAGAGGCTTTGGCCGAGACCGTGCGGGAATCCGCGCAACAGGTGAGCATCGCCACGGGCAGTCTGAACGGGATCGCGGAATTGGCGCGCCGCACGCTGCGCGAGGCCGAGCAGTTGCCGGAACGACTGCAGGAAAGGGTGTCCGCCTTCCAAGGCCAGCTGGCCGAGGCGGAGGACGGTGCCCGGGCCGCCTTGGAGGAAGAACTCGCGGCCTTGAAGGCCAGCGAGCTAGGGCGGATTGAAGCAGCCCTGAACCAGCTGGCACGGACCGCCGCGGAACTTACTCGGTTGGAGACCGCCGCGGCCAAACAGGTGGCGACCCTGCAACGCGAGGCCACCGACAGCGCGGCCAGGCTGGAACGCGTGCTCGCTGCCGCCCGGAACGAAGCCGGGGCCGCGCGCGAGGCACCCGCGAGCCGGCCCGCCCCGGCGGAGGAAGGCAAATCTGACTCGCGTGAAGCCGGTCGGAAACCGCCGGAGGTCCTCGATCCGGGCTCTGACCCGCTCGCATCGGCTCCACCACCTGCGGCGCCAACGACCGTCAGCGAGGCTCCGGCCTCGGTAGAGGTAACATCGGAGACCGCGACCCCTGCGCCGCGCAAGCCGCGCCGCCCACGCCGCGCAGAAACCGTTGAGGCCAAGCCGGTGGAAGCTGCTCCCGCGGCCCCGCCCGCGGTCGCGCAGGAGCCGGAAGGCATGGCCGTCGCGGCCGCCCCCGTCGCGCCCGCGCCGCTCCCCTCTCCGGCCGAATCCGAGCCGCTAGCACCCGCGCCAGAAGAGTCCCCCACGGTCTCCGCGACTCCGGCCGCATCGGTAAAGAACGCGGAACCGGAGCAGCAGCCACCCGCGCCCAGCCCCGTCGCCGCACCAGACGAACCGGAGATGCCACCTGCAGCGGCTGTGCCGCGCCAGCGGGCCGCCCGCCGGTCGGATCCCGAGCCGACACTGGAGCTTGGCTTCGAGGACACTCTCTCCGCGGCGCCAGCTGCGGTTGAGCGCACCCTTACTTCAGACGGCGCCACGCGGTTGCTCGCCACCGCCTATATCGGCATCGGCAACCGCTTGTTCATACGGGGCGATGGACCGGGCCTGAGTTGGGAACGCGGCGTCCCGCTGCAGTTCATCTCGATCGGGAAGTGGCGTTGGGAGACCGCCGAGGCCGGCGGGCCGATCCGCTTCCGCTTGTACAAGAACGACGAGCTCGAGTGTTCGGCCTTGGGCGAACAGGTCATGGACCCGGGCTACCTGCAGGAAGTCTCCGCCTCGTTTTGAGCCGGCCGTTCCGGCTTAGTAGTGGGGCGGTCGCTCGTCGGCAGGCTCCGGCGCCGTGGCTGCGTCAGCTCTGGCCTCACGGAGGCGGCGCAGTTCGCGGCGCAGGGCATCGAGTTCCTCGGTCAGCTCCAACATCGCGCGATCCTGGGCGGTGACGTGCCGCTCCAGGTAGGCGATCTTCTCCTCCAGCCGGAGCAGGCGCTCCTCGCTCACGACGCGCCTCCCGGGTCCGCGGGCGAGGCCAGCAGCGTGCGCAGGGCGGCGGGGGACTCCACCGGCGGCAGGCAGCTCTGTTCGTCGCACACAAAGGCCGCGGCTCGGCCGCCCGGGGGTCGCAGGTCAGCCAGCCAAGGGGAGCGTTGCGCGAGCCAGCGCTGGCCTTCCCCGCCGTCGGCGGCCAGAACAATCCGCCGGGGTCCGAAGCTACCGGCCACCTCGGTCGCGAGCGCCTTGAATTCAGGGGAAGCCGGATCCCCCGCCAGCACCACGTGGCGAGGCGCCTCAAGCGCGAGCTCGAACGCGCACAGCAGCTGGGGCACGGCGTGCGGGGCACGTTCCCAGCGACCACGAAAGGCCTCGATCGTCCGGCGGCCGCGCTCCCGGAAATCGCCGCCGAGGAGGGCCCCGAGGCGCAGCAGGTTTAGGGCGGCAAGGCTGCTCGGAGCGGGTTCCGCGCCGTCATAGTCCTCCTTCAGTCGCAGGACCAGCGAGGGATCGTCGGCGGCCGAGTTGAAGTAACCCCCGGCGGCCTCGTCCCAGAACAGGCGGTCCATCCGGGCCTGCAAACGTTCGGCCCATTGGAGCCAGCGGATCTCGAAGCCAGCCTCGTAAAGATCGAGTAGGCCCTGGATGACCGCCGCGTAGTCTTCCGCAAAGGCCGGGGTGGAACCACGCCCCCCACACGGGTCGGCGGGCGCAGGCGCGCGCCACACTCGGTAGAGCGTAGCCGTCGCGTCGTCGTGCATCTCCCGGCGCAGGAATTCCGCGATGCGTTCGGCGGCCGCGAGGTACTGCTCCCCGTCGTCGAGCGTGCGGGACGCGAGGGCGAGGGCGGAGATCATCAGGCCATTGGGCCCGGCGAGGATCTTATCATCCAAATGGGGCCGGGGCCGGTCGCGGCGGGCCGCCCGGAGCCGGTCGAGCAGCTCAATTAGGCGATCATTAGCCGCGGCCGGATCCAGCTGGAGCTGGGCGGCAGTCTGGGTGAGGGGCCGGACCTGCGCGAGCAGGTTGCCGCCCCGGAATTCGCCCTGCGGGTCGAGCTCGGCCGGGACGTTACCCTCGTTCTGAACCCCGAAATGGGCTGCGAGCAGCGGGAAGTCGGGTCCGAGGAGCCGACGGAGCTGCGCGGCGCTCCAAAGGTAGAACGCACCTTCAGTCAGGTGGCCCTCGGCGTCCGCGGAGTCGGCGTCTTCGGCGGTGAAGCAGGCCCCGCCCGGGCTGGTGAGGTCGCGCTCGACGTACCCGAGGATATCGCGGGCCATCCAGCCGTAGCGTTCGTCCCCGGTCGCGCGCCGGGCCTCGAGGCAGACCACGGCGATCTGGGCCTGGTCGTAGAGCATCTTCTCGAAATGGGGGACGAACCACGCGCCATCGACCGCGTACCGGTGGTAGCCACCGCCGACGTGGTCGTGGATTCCGCCGCGGGCCATCGCCTGCAGCGTGGCGGTCACGAGGCGGAGCGCCTCGGCGCCAGCCGCGGTGGCAGGGCCCTGGAGGGCAGCCGCGCGAAGCAGGAACGCGAGTTGCGCGGGGCGCGGGAACTTGGGGGCGCCCCCGAAGCCGCCGTGCTCGGGATCGAAGGTCTCGACCGCGTGGCGGAAGGCCGCGTCGAAGGCCGTGCCGGCCCGTTCGAACAGCGGTTTATCCTCCCCTTCCGTCGAGGCCGCGTCCGCGGCGATCTGGTCCCGGATCGCCTTCAGGGCGCGGTCGCCCTCGGCCAGCAGGCTGGCCCGTTCCTGCTGCCACCCTTTGCTGAGCGCCGCGAGCACACGCGGAAAACCTGGACGGGCCGGCAGGTCCTTTGGTGGGAAATAGGTACCGCCGTAGAACGGCTTCAGGTCGGGCGTCAGCCACACGCTCAGCGGCCAGCCCCCGCGGCCCGTCGCCGCCTGCACATAGGTCATATAGACCTTGTCGACGTCCGGACGCTCTTCGCGGTCTACCTTAACCGGGATGAAGCCCGCGTTGAGGGCGGCCGCGATCTCCGGGTCATCGAACGACTCGTGCGCCATCACATGGCACCAGTGGCAAGTGGAGTAACCGATGCTGAGAAAGATCGGGCGATCCTCGGCGCGGGCGCGGGCGAACGCAGCCTCACCCCACGGCAGCCACTCGACCGGCTGGTCGGCGTGCTGGAGGAGGTAGGGAGATTTCTCGGCAGCGAGGGCGTTAGGCATCCGCGGCGCACGGAGGCACAGGCGGTGCGGAACCGCAAAGGCATTCCGCGGCGCACGCCGCGGTTTGACCCCGGGCCGCGGAGCCCGCACGCTCCACGGATGACCCCCGCCCTGCGCGTCCCCGCTGCGGCCGCGCTTTTCTTCACTCTTGCCCCCAGCCTGCCCGCCCAAGTGGACCGCATCACCGGACGCCCCTTCGCCACCCGTTCCGAGGTTATTGCCCGCCACGGAATGGTCTGCACCAGCCAGCCGCTGGCCACCCAGGTCGGCCTCGACGTTCTCCAACGTGGCGGCTCTGCGGTGGATGCGGCGATCGCCGCCAATGCCGCGCTCGGGCTAATGGAGCCCACTGGCTGCGGGATCGGCGGGGACCTGTTCGCGATCGTCTACGAAGCGAAGACCGGGCGGCTGCACGGCCTGAACGCCTCCGGCCGCTCGCCCCGCGGCCTCAGTCGCGAGCAACTGCTGGCCGAACTAAAGCGCCTCGGCCGGACCACCATCCCCCCGCGGGGCCTGCTCCCGGTCTCGGTGCCGGGTTGCGTCGACGGCTGGGCGGCCCTGCACGGGCGCTTCGGCCGCCTGCCGTGGGCGGAAGTGCTGGCGCCGACCATCCGCTATGCGCGCGACGGGTGTCCCGTGACCGAGGTGATCGCCGACGGCTGGGCGCGGAGTGTGCCGCTGCTGTCGCCCGAGCCGGGAGCCTTCGCGGCCACCTTCGCCCCCGGGGGCCGGGCGCCGGCCAAGGGCGAGGTCTTCCGCAACCCCGATCTCGCCGACACCCTCGCGGCGATCGCCGCGGGCGGCCGGGACGCGGTCTACAAGGGGCCGATCGCGGAGCGCATCGACGCCTTCTTCCAGGCGCAGGGCGGCTGGCTGCGCAAGGAGGACCTGGCCGCGCACACCTCGGACTGGGTGGATCCCGTCTCGGTCAATTACCGCGGCTACGATGTGCACGAGCTGCCGCCGAACGGACAAGGCATCGCGGCGCTGCAGATGCTGAACATTCTCGAGGGCTACGACCTCAAGGCGATGGGCTTTAATTCCGCGGAGGCCCTGCACGTGATGATCGAGGCCAAGAAGCTGGCCTTCGAGGACCGGGCGAAGTTCTACGCGGACCCGGCCTTCTCTCGGATCCCCTTGCGCGGCCTCCTGTCAAAGGAGTACGCGGCCCAGCGGCGCGCGTTGATCCGCCCGGACAAGGCGGCGCGGACCTACGATGCGGGCAACCCGGCGCTGCAGGATGGGGACACCATTTATCTCACCACCGCGGACGCCGAGGGCAATATGGTGTCCCTGATCCAGAGCAACTACCGGGGGATGGGGGCGGGCGTGGTCGTGCCGGGCCTCGGCTTCGGGTTCCAGAACCGCGGCGAGATGTTCACCCTGCAGGAGGGTCACGCCAACGATTACGCCCCGAGCAAACGGGCGTTCCATACCATCATCCCCGCCATGGTGACCAAAGACGGCCAGCCGTGGCTGAGCTTCGGCGTGATGGGCGGGGCCATGCAGCCGCAGGGGCACGTGCAGATCCTAGTCAACTTGATCGATTACGGGATGAACCTGCAGGAGGCGGGCGACGCCGCGCGCTGGCAGCACGAAGGTTCGACCGATTACAACGAGCCGCGGATGACCACCGGCGGCCACGTGTTTCTCGAGAGCGGGATCCCGTGGGCGACGCGGGCCGAGCTAAAGCGGCGCGGCCACGACGTGCGCACGGACCTCGGCGGCTTCGGCGGTTATCAGGCGATCGGCTGGGACGCGAAGCACCGCGTGTTCCTTGGTGCCAGCGAGAGCCGCAAGGACGGCCAAGCGGCCGGCTTCTAAACCTTTACCCTGCGATCCCGATGTCCTCCCCTGCCCGCGCCCTTGCGCGCCTCTGCCTGCTGTTGTGTCCTGCCCTGTTGGCCACCGGTGCCGAGGCGCCCCCGGATGCCGTCTTTGTGGGCGGGAAGGTGCTGACGGTGGATGCGGGGTTCGCCGTGCACGAAGCCTTGGCCATCCGGGAAGGCCGGATTGTCGCCACCGGCTCGACGACCAGCATCCGCGCCTTAGCGGCGCCGGGGCGCACGACCGTGCACGAGCTGGGCGGCCGGATGCTGCTGCCGGGGCTGATCGACTCGCACGTCCACGCGCCGGCGGCGGCGGTGTTCGAGGCGGACCACGAGGTGCCGGATATGGAGACCATCGCGGACGTCCTCGCCTACCTCCGGGCGCGGGCGCGGGTGGTGCCCCCCGGGGAGTGGATCCAGACCTCGCAGGTGTTCATCACGCGCCTGCGGGAGTCGCGTTACCCCACGCAGGCGGAGCTGGACGCGGCGGCGCCGCGGCATCCGGTGAACTTCCGGACCGGTCCGGACAATATGCTGAACTCCCTCGCGCTGGCGCTGTGCGGGTTCACCCGGGACTTCAAGGTGACCGATGGCGGGCCGGGGCATCTCGAGCTGGATGCGGCGGGGGAGCCCAACGGCTTGGCGCGGGGCCTGGGCCGCTACATCAAGACCCCGTCGGCCCGGGCGATCCCGCGCGCCGAGCAGCAGTCGCGCCTGCAGGCGCTGTTCCGCGATTACAACCGGATCGGTTTCACGACGGTGGCGGACCGCGGCGCCTCGCCCTCCTCCATCCGCGACTACGAGGCCCTGCGGGACCGGGATGGCCTGACCGTGCGCGTGGCGTTGTCGCAGACCTTCCCGACCGTCGGCCCGATGGCGTCGATCCTGTCGGCCATCGATGAGATTGCGGCCAGCCCCTTGCGGGGGCAGCACCCGTGGCTGCGCCTGCTCGGCACCAAGATCTGGCTGGATGGCGGGATGCTGACCGGCAGCGCCTATATGCTGCAGCCGTGGGGCCGGAACGAGGCGTACGGCATCCGAGACGACACCTATCGCGGGGTGTTGAACGTCCCGCCAGACCGCCTGCTCCAGATGGTGCGGCGGGTGGCGGGTCACGGGATGCAGTTCACGGCGCACGCGGTGGGGGACGCAGCGGGGACGACCCTGCTGGAGGCCTATGCGGCGGTGGACCGCGAGATCCCGCT
>SYDD01000196.1 GCA_005786775.1 Opitutaceae bacterium | reverse complement strand
GCTCCGGCCACCGCGTGCGCCAGGAAATCGTCGCCGCCAGCCGGCAAACGCTCGGACCCCTTGGTTAGAGCATTCTGCCGTACGGCAGAATGGATCTTGGGGTCGCGGGTTCAAATCCCGTTGGCCGCCCCATTTTTAGCGGTACATCACCCGGCGGGAGAGGCTGGGGTTCCGCGAGACACCGGTAACAGAGGGAGCCGGGAGCCCCGCGGATTCATGGGCTCAACCCGGCGACGAGGCAGGTCGAGACCGGGCTGAGCTCAGCTTGCCTGCACTCGAGGGCGATCGGGGAGGCAGCAGCAGACCCGTTCAACTCTCGCTTCCGCACCAACGCATGCCGGTCCTACCTGAAAAGATCGGTAAGATTATGACGCCCACTTGACAGCTTGGTGCGTAATGCTACTCACCTGCAAAAAAGGGTTTCGTCTTCGCGCTGAAGACGAAAGTTTCCGGTGGTAGGGTCGCCACCGACTCACCCCGTCGCGTCCCAACCCCGAGCACTCGCCTCAAGGCCACCGCCCAGGAAGCCCCCTTCGGGCCCGCCGCGGCCCCACCCTTCCCCTCCCCATGCTCAATCGCTTCGTCACGCTCTCCGTCGGCGGCCGGCCGGACCTCACGGCCTGGGCCCACGTCTCAATCCTGTCCGCGATGGCGTGGGCGCCGCCCGACAGCGAGTTCTGCGTGGTCACCGACGAGCCGGAGTCATTCGGCTGGTTCGGTTCCCGGATTCGGATCCTGCCGGTGGACCGCGACACTCTGCGAGACTGGCGCGGACCTCACGAATTCTTCTGGCGGACGGAGTTGATGTGCGTGGTCCACGCGGCCGCCCAGGGACCAGCCCACATCATCTACCACGACTCCGACATTCTGTTCCGGAGGAATCTCGCCTCCCTATGCGCCGACCTGGAGGCCGGCAACGTGTTCCTCCACGAGCACGAGTATGAACTCTCCCGTGCGCGGCGCCGCGGGCAGAAAAAACTGTGGCAGCAAATCCGCGGACGGCAGGTAGCCGGCTTCCGCTTCACGGCCCCGCATCCGATGTGGAATGCCGGCCTGATCGCGGTCGGGGAGCAACACCACGCGCTGCTCCACCAAGCGCTGGACCTGCTGGATCGGCTGATGGACGCCGGCGTCCACCATACCCTCGTCGAACAGCTGGCGATCGGGACGGCGTTTCGCGCCAGCGGGCGCCTCCGGTCCGGGGAAGCGTGGATGGATCACTATTGGAACAACAAGGAAGGCTACGCCGGCGCCGTCGACCGCCAGCTCGCCCGCATCCTCACGCTCGGTCTGGACGTCGGGGCCGCCGCCTCACTGTTGCGGAGAGAGCCGATTGTCCTACCCCTGGTCGTGCGCCGACGTTGGTGGTCCAACCTGCTGGCGCGGCTTGCGGGTCACGGTCCACTGCCCGCCGTCCCCGGCCTCCGGCCCCGGCCGGTGCCGCTCCCCGACCTCGGTCTGCCGGAGACCGCCCCCGTGCGGGAAACCGCCTGAGCTGCCGCCCCGCGCCCGCGAAACCACCCGGGCGGAGGCTTCACCGTCAACCCTGATGCCTCCGGCAATTCTATCCCGTCCGCCTCGAGGGCCGTTGGAGCGGCTCGGAGCCCACTGGCGGGATCTCTTCATCCGCTGCTTTCCGATCGATGCGCGCTCGCGCTCCGGGTTCGTGGTCCCGATCTGGGACCGGACTCAACGCCGCGTATATGAGCGCATCTTCGTCGAGGATGCCTATCCGCTGGACCGCCACCGTGACCTCGTCGGCGGCCCGACACCGGAGGTGCTCGACGTCGGCGCGCACACCGGGCTCTTCGCCCTCTCGGTCGCCGACCGCTGGCCCGAGGCCCGCATCCATCTATTTGAGCCCGTGCCCCGCTTGGCCCGGCACATCGCGGCGCTGGCGCGGCGCAATGGCCTCGGGTCGCGTTGGCGGATCGAGGAAGCGGCGGTCGACGTCCGCGACGGCACCAGCACCCTATTCACGACCCGCACCCGGCTGGGATCTACCTTGTTGCGCGAAAAGGCGGCCGAGCTCGGCCTCCGCCGGCAGCTGCCGGTACGCACCGTGGGCCTGCGGGAGTACTGCGCCGCACGGGGCCTCGAGGGGTTCGCGATCGCGAAGCTCGACGCGGAGGGCCACGAGCTGCCGATCCTCGACGCCGCGCTGCCGATCCTGGCCCGGGCGCGGCTGATCTTCGTCCGGGTCTTTCCCCCGCGCTCCACGCGCGTGGCGATCACCGAACGCCTCGCCCCGTGCGGCTTCCGTGAGGCGCTTGAGGGCTATCGCGGCGGGGACGAACATCTGTTCATCCGGGAATAGTACGCCCTAGTCGTCAGGGCGGCAGATGGCCACGTAAGTTCGGTGCCCTCCCGCCGTCCTAGGTGGGAAGGGGCGCGTATTCACGCCGGATTTGCCGGGTTGCGATCGCGCCGCGTGTCGCTTAGTGACTCCCGCGCGCCCCCCGATGAAGCCAAAGCTGAAGCACGAGCTCCGGACCCCGCTGAACCATATCCTCGGCTATTCCGAGATGCTGCTCGAGGAGACGCGCTCAGCGGAGATTGGGCCCTGGCATCGGGGGTTGGAGCGAGTCCACGCCATCGGGCAGATCCTGCAGCGCGGCGTAGATGACTTGGCGCCCCCGCCGACCGCGGGCCCGGGTGCAGGCAGGCTACCGCGCACGCCCCCGGAATGGCCCGGCCTCGTTGAGGAAATTCGCGCGCTAGCGGAGCAAATGGCCGCGCTGGCGCCACCCGATCTGCCGGACGCCCGGGCGGATTTGGCCCGGATCCGCGACGCCGCGGAAAACTTTGCCCGCCTAATCGCGGCGTTCACGATTACCGCAACCGCTGACCTCCCCCCGGCCGCGGGCCACCTAGAGGTTGAGACGGAGGAAATCACCGGCGAAGCAGATTCGGCGGTGGGCACGGGTGCTCCCGCTACGGAACCGGGTCGCCTCTTGGTCGTCGACGACGACGAAGGAAACCGGCAAATGTTGGAAAGGCGCCTGCGGCGCCTCGGCCATGACGTGCTATGCGCTGCAGACGGACGCGAAGCCCTCGAGCTCCTGCGCCGCACACCTCGCGATCTGGTGCTGCTCGACATCCAGATGCCCGTCTTGGACGGCGAGGAGACGCTGCAGATCTTGCGCGCCGATCAGGAGTTGCGGCGCCTGCCGGTGATCGTGCTGTCCGCCTCTCGGGACCTCAGCCGGGTGGTGCGCTGCATCGAGCTCGGCGCGGAGGATTACCTACCGAAGCCGTTCAACCCGGTGCTCCTGCAAGCCCGCATCAACGCCTGCCTCGGCAAGAAGCGGCTCCAGGATCGGGAGGCCGAGCACCTGCGCCGGATCGAGGAGCTTCTGCACGTGATTTTACCCAAGGACGTGGCACGCGAACTACAAGCGACGCGCAAGGTGCAACCGCGAGCGGTGCCGGAAGTGGCGGTGCTATTCACCGATCTCGCGGGGTTCACCCAGTGGTGCGCGGGCAGGTCGGCAATCGAGGTACACTGTGAACTGCAAGGCCTCGTCGAGACCTTCGAGGAAATCGCCCTCCGGCACGGGCTCGAGAAGATCAAGACGATTGGCGACTCCTTCATGGCTGTGGCCGGCCTGCTCGCTCCGCTGCCCAACCCCGCTGACGCCGCCGTGGCGTGCGGTCTCGAGATGACGCGTGCGGCCGCCGCCCACGGCGCCGGTTGGCGCCTCCGCGTCGGGGTCCACGCCGGGCCCGTGAGCGCCGGCATCGTGGGGCGACAGAAGTACCAGTACGACGTCTGGGGAGACACGGTGAACACGGCGGCCCGGATGGAGCAGGCAGCCACTCCGGGCAGCGTATGCGTGGATGCTTCGACCTGGGTGCGGATCGCCGCCCATTACGCGGGGGAGTCGCTGGGCGTCGTACTCCTGAAGGGCAAGGGTGAGCGTCAGATCTACCGGATCGACCGTCCGCGGAACGTCCGAGCAGCGGACCCTAGTGCGACCGCATAGGTGCCCCATCAAAATCCCGACCTCTCTGGACGAAGGCCCTGTCCACTCTCCACTGCGACCGCAATACGAGAAGGCACCACTCGGAGGCCGAGCTCAGTGTGTCCAGCGTGCGGCTCTTATCTCGCGGCGCAATTGCGTCCCCCCGACTTAAAGTCGGCGGCGGGCCCATACGATTGAAACGAGGGTCACCGACAAGAGGGCGAGCCAAGGCCCCCGCTCCGGAACGCCAGCGGACGGCGTCGCAGTGGCGGAGGCGCCGCCCATATCCTGGAAGCCATTGGAGACGCCCGCAGTGAGCGTGCTGAACGATAGCTGAGTCAGGGCGCCGGACGAAGTGTCGATCGTATACCACTGGCCGGTATCGTAGGCCTGCCCGTACAAGGTGGTTCCGGCGGAATCAAAGGACAGCTGCATCTTATCCACTCCGGCGCTCCCCACGGAACCAATGGACGTGACGGTTTGATTCCCACTCAGGGCACCGAACCCCAAACTCACTCGGTAGAAAGCATCCCCGTTGGCGGTCGTGGCGTAGAGCGTGCCCACGCTGGAGATCACGATATCACCAAAATAATTATTGTTCACGGTCGGAACCGCTCCGACAAGGGTACCCGTGGAGGCCCCGCCGCTAGCGAGCGTGGGATTACCGGAGCCGTCGTACTGCAGCGCAATCCGGTGGAGAGTATGCGTGCCCTGCTGGACGTACCAGTAGGCCCCGTCCCAGTACGCACCATTATCGGGCCGAGCGGTTGGGAGAAGACCGAGTGAAACCGGAGTCACATTACTGGCTTGGTTCCAATACCAAAGCGAAGCGTTCGCCCCACCTGTTCCGGGCACCGCAAAAAAGAACTGGCTGCGGCTCGCATCAAAGGCCGCGCCGTTGACCATCGTCGACCCGACCAAGCTGGAAAGATCCCGCACATCGCGCTGTACCCCCGCGTCGCTCACTTCGTAAATGTGGTTGTTCGAACCCACCGCGTAGAAGTAGGAGGCAGCAAACCCCGGCAGGGCCGGAGCGCTGAAGGTTAGCAGGAAAACGAGGAAACGGCGGGCGGCGATCATGGCGGGGATAAGGCGAGAAATTTGCGCCTCGCCACCCGTAAGCAATCTCCGTGCCAAGACTACGTATTGCCACTTATTAACGCTTAAGTTCTTCACGCCTAGACTTCTCCAAGAGCGATCAGCCGGTATGGCACCCTTGCGATCTAATGCAAAGTGTAAACTTTACCGTCCATTTTCGGGGGCCAGTTTACACTTTGTTGCAGTCCCCTCTTGCGGAGGTTTTGCGCCTGTGCAGCAGGTCTCAGGCCCGGCTGACCGAGCCCATGCGGCTGGCCCCGTCAGGGCACGCTCCCTCCCGTCGACCGACCTACCGATCCCCAAATCCGGCCGGGTGGGCCTGGTGCCATTTCCACGCGGTGGCGACGATCGACTTAATGTCCGGGAACTTCACCACCCACCCCAGCTCACGGCGGGCCTTCGCGGAATCGGCGAACAGGGCCGGCGGATCCCCGGCGCGGCGCGGGGACTCGACGACGCGGACCGGGCGTCCGGTGATTTCCTCGACCGCCGCGATGACCTCCCGATTGGAGGTCGGTCGACCCGTGCCAAGGTTGTAAAAGAGCTGGGTGCCCGGAGCGTCGAGGCGGGTGCAGGCCGCGATGTGCGCCCGGCTAAGGTCGTCCACATGGACGTAGTCCCGCAGGCAGGTACCGTCTGGCGTCGGGTAATCCGTGCCGAAGAGCTGGAGGTGCGGGCGCCGCCCGGTCGCCACATCGATTGCGAGGGGGATCAGGTGGGTTTCTGGCGCGTGATCTTCGCCGATACTGCCATCTTCGGCTGCACCCGCCGCATTAAAATAGCGAAACACAGCAAAGCTCAACCCGTGCGCGACCGCCAAGGCCTTCAAAACCTGCTCGATGTCGAGCTTGGTCTGGCCGTAGGGATTGATCGGCGCCTGCGGCAGGTTCTCGTGGATCGGGAGCGTCGCCGGCACCCCGAACGTGGCGCAGGTCGAGGAAAAGATGAACCGACGCACACCCGCGTCCCGCATCGCCTGTAAGAGGTGCAGGGTAGCGACGACATTGTTGAAGTAGTACTTCATCGGGTCCGTGACCGACTCCCCGACGTAGCAATAGGCCGCGAAGTGCATCACGGCGTCGATGCGCTCCGCTTCCAGCACCCGGCGAACGAAAGGGCCGTCGCCGAGATTGCCCTCGTGGAGGGCCACCCCCGCGGGCACCGCCCCGCGATGCCCGTAGACGAAGTTGTCGAGGATGACCGGCCGGTGCCCGGCAGCCATGATTTGGCGAACGCAGTGACTGCCGATGTAGCCGGCGCCGCCGACGACGAGGATGTTCAT
>SYDD01000029.1 GCA_005786775.1 Opitutaceae bacterium | reverse complement strand
GTCGGGTCCCAGCGGTAGTAGTCGTTGATGTCGATCGTCGCGAGGGTGCGGTGCTCAATCGCGCGGTTGCCGGTGAAGTAGCGGGCGAGGATGTCCCCCTGCACGCCACCGCCGTCCTCGAAGATTAGTCCCTTCTGCGGCGTGGCCCCGCGGGCGGACTGGACCGGGTTGGTCGTGACGGCCGGATTGATCGTGATCCCGCCCCATCCCGTGTTCTGGTTATAGTCCCAGCGGCGCACCAGGTAGTAGTTGGCAGAGGTGCGGAAGCTCCAGACGTCGTCGATCCGCTTGTCGTAGTTCGCGGTCAGGCCGGAGTAGCCGCGGTTCAGCTCGGAGTTCGGCCCGAACGGGTTGATCCGCGCAAGGTTCCACGCGTAACCCACGACTTCGTCATCCACGTTGGACGCGGTGCCCTTCTGGTCCGTGACCAGCGGCGCGCCGTTTAGCGGGGCGTGGCGCATCTGCAGGAGGTACTCGGCGGCCACCAGCAGGTTGGAGGAGTCGGGGAAGGTGTGCTTGATCGCACCGTAGTACTCGTAGTTGCGGTTCCGCGCGTACTCTTGGCCGAAGTCGCGCTGGTAGTGGCTACCGGTGACAATGTAGGAAGTGGTGCCGAGGGAGGACTTGGCGAGCGGCCCGGTGGCCTCGAGGGTCACGCGCTCGGTGCCGTAGGAGCCGTAGTTGAACGTGACCTTCTGGCTCTCCCGGGTCTTGGGGCCCTTGGAGATCATGTTCACCATTCCGCCAGGGGAGGAGCGGCCGTAGATGGCGGCGTTGGAGCCCTTGATGATCTCCATGCGGTCGATGTTCGAGGACCCGTAGCGGCCGAGGCGGAAGAACCCGTCGCGGAGCTGGAAGCTGGAGCTAAAGCCCCGGAGGTTGAAGTTTCCGCCAATATCGAGGCCGGTGAAGCTGCCGATGTGGACGATGTTGTCCGCGAACTCGAAGATGCCGAAGTCCTCGAAGAACTCCGCCGTCAGCACGTTAACGGTGTAGGGCAGGTCGATGATCTTGGTCGCGACGCGGGTGCCGGTCATCGTCTCGGCGGGCGCGTAGCCGCGGTCGCCGCTGGCGGACACGCTGAACTCGGACAAGCGGACGACGTCTTCGCCGGCGGGCGGGGAAGCCGGGGCTGCCGCTTGGGCGGGCAGCGCGAGCCCGAGCGTGAGGAAGAGCAGCGCAAACGTGCGGCGGGTGAACCTAAGGCAGGGTCGAATTAGGGTCATGGTTTGGCGGGGTAGGGAAGGAGAGAGCCGGCCTCCGGGAAGGTCAAGGCTCGCACCTAGGCCCCGCATGCCCCTCAGCTGAGGATCCGCGCCTGCTCGGCGGCACTGAACGGAACGTTCTTCCCGGCGGTGCCCCGCCGCCGCCTTGCGGCCGCCACTAGCCGGTAGCCGACGTTCAGGCAGGGCAGCGGCAGGCAGCGCAGGGCGGCCGTCGCCCAGCGTGTTCCGGGAAGAAGCGCGAACGCGTGCAGGGCGCCGTCGGCGCGTAGGTGCCAGGGGCCTTGTAGGCGGCGCGACCAGTCGGGCACGAAGATGAGCGAATCGGGAGCCACCCGACCGCCGCCGAGCGCGACGCGCACCGCCTGACCTTCCGCGCTCCCCAGATCAGCGAAGCACAGCCGCGCCGCCGGGTCCCGCCGGATGAGCCAGCGGACCGAACGCCGACAGAGAGGGCAATCGGCGTCGAAGAGCAGCACGGGTTGCGGGGCGGACGTCATTCTTGCCGCAGGACAGCGTCTCATCGGCGTGGTCGCAAGCCGCGCGGTCCCCTGCAGCTTTGACGCGCCAGCAAATCCGCCCACGCTCCGCCCGCCGATGCACGCCGCCACCCATATCCACATCAAGGGCGCCCGGGAGCACAACCTGCGTAACCTCGAGGTTCGGCTGCCGCGCGGCAAGCTGGTGGTGGTCACCGGTCCGAGCGGCTCCGGCAAATCCTCGCTCGCCTTCGACTCGCTCTACGCGGAGGGCTACCGCAAATTCATCGAGTCGCTCAGCACCTCTGCCCGCGCGGCGCTCGACCAGCTGAAGCGCCCCGAGGTCGATTTCATCCACGGGCTTTCCCCCGTGCTCGCGATTGAGCAGCGCACCGGCAGCGGCGGTCCCCGGACGACGATCGCTACCGCCACGGAGATTGCGGATTACGCCCAACTCCTTTGGTCGCTCGCTGGCGAGCAGCGGTGCCCGGCTGACGGCGGGCGGGTGCTCCAGCGCTCGCTCGACGACAACGTGCAGCACGTGCTGACCGCCTGCGCGGGAGAGCGGATCCTGATTCTCGCCCCCTGCCTTCGGGCCCGCCCCAGCGTTCTGCGCGACGAGCTGCCTCGGCTCCGGCAACGGGGCTTCCAGCGCGTGCGGATCGCCGGCGAGGTCAAATCGCTCGACGACCCCGGCCTGCTTCCCTCGGGCTCCGGCACCCGCGAGTTGGAGGTGGATCTGGTGGTGGATCGGCTGGTGGCGACGGCCGAACAGCGCAGCCGGCTGGCCGACTCCCTGGAACTGGCCTTCCGGGAGGGGCGGGACCGGGCGATGGTACTGGCGCAACCCAAAGCGGACGCGCCGTGGCGTGAGGTGACGCTAAGCCAGTCGCTCGCCTGCGAGACCTGCGGTGACGTCTTCCCCAAGCTCACTACCCGGCATTTCTCGTTCAGCCATCGCGACGGCGCCTGCCCGGAGTGCGATGGCATCGGCCGGCGGCTCCGCTTCGCGCCCGAATTGGTGGTGCCGGACCCCGCGAAGTCCGTCGACGACGGCGCAATCAAGGCGTGGCGTATCGGTGGCAAAAATCTGATCATCCGCCATAACGCCCTCCTCCGGCAGCTGGCGGAGCAGCTGCCGTTCGACGCGGCGACGCCCTGGGCTGAACTCTCCTCCGACGTGCGGCGGACCCTCCTGCACGGCGCTGGCGAGCGCCAGTTCGCCTTCAAGCTGCGCCGCATGCGGGAGGCGCGCGCGATGCCGTTCCCCGGGGTGATCGCCGACCTGGAGGAGAGCTTCCGCGAGACAGACAGCGAAGGGTTCCGGGCCCGCCTTGCGACTTACATGGTCAGCGGCGAATGCCCGTCCTGCCGCGGGGCCCGCCTCAATCCGCGCAGCGGCGCCGTGCGGCTCGGCGGGGTGTCTTTCCCCGAGTTCATGCGGTTGGACGTCGCCTCCGCGGCTGAGGCGGCCGGGCAGTTGGCCGCCGGGCCCGCGGCCGATCCCGCGCTGAAGGAGGTCATCGGCGGCGTGCGCGAGCGGCTCCGTTTCCTACTCGAGACTGGGCTCGGCTACCTGACGCTCGACCGCGACTATGCCACATTGTCTGGCGGTGAGGCCCAGCGGGTGCGCCTCGCGACCCAGCTCGGAATGGGCCTGATGGGAGTGATCTACGTTCTCGACGAGCCAAGCATCGGCCTCCACCCCCACGATAACCAGAAGCTGCTCGACACCCTCACCGCCCTGCGCGACCGCGGGAACACGGTGGTCGTCGTCGAGCACGATGAGGACACGATGCGCCTCGCGGACGAACTGCTCGAGCTTGGACCCGGTGCGGGGGTCGAGGGCGGCCGGCTCCTCTTTCAGGGCAGCCCGGCGCAGTGCCAGCGCCTGTCGGCGCGGGAGTCCCTCACGGGTGCGTACCTCGGCCGGCGCCTGCAGGTTACACGGGAGGCCGCGCCCAAGGCCCCGGACGGCGCGTGGCTCACCGTGCGCGGCGCGCGGGCCAATAACCTCAAAGAGATCGATGCGCGCTTTCCTGTGGGATTACTGACCTGCGTCACGGGTGTCAGCGGCTCCGGGAAGAGCACGCTCGTGCTCGATGTTCTCGCTGCCGAGGCGGCGCGGCGGCTAAACGGCGCTCGGACCATCCCCGGCCCGCACCGGCGCATCGAGAACCTCGAGTTCTTTGAGAAACTGGTGCAGGTCGACCAGGAGCCCATTGGCCGCAGCCCCCGTTCGAACCCGGCGAGTTACGTGGACCTCCTCCCGCTGTTGCGCGACCTCTATGCGCAGGTCCCGCTGGCCCGCGTGCGGGGGTATCGCGCGAGCCGCTTCTCCTTCAATGTCCGTGGCGGCCGCTGCGAGCGCTGCCAGGGTGACGGTGCCATCCAGCTCGATATGCAGTTCATGCCGGACGCGTTCGCGCCCTGCCCAAGCTGCGGAGGCCGTCGCTTCAACCGTGAGACCTTGGAGGTCCTCTTCCACGGGCACTCAATCGCCGATGTGCTGAATCTTTCCGTGCGGGAGGCCCTGAAGCTGTTCCGCCACGTGCCCCGGGTCGTGGACAAGCTCGCGACCTTGGACGCGGTCGGACTCGGCTACCTGGCCCTCGGGCAATCCGCCACCACGCTCTCGGGCGGGGAGGCCCAGCGCATCAAGCTCGCGCTCGAGCTCAGCCGCCGCCAGCAGGGCGCCACGCTGTACATCCTCGACGATCCCACCACCGGACTCCACTGGACCGACATCCAGCGCTTGATGGACCTGCTGTTCCGGCTCCGTGATGCCGGCAACACGGTGATCGTGATCGAGCACAACCTTGATGTGATTCACTTGGCCGACTGGATCATCGACCTCGGGCCGGGCGGGGGTTCCGGCGGCGGCCGGCTCGTCTACGCCGGCGAGCGGGCTGGGATTGACGCGTGTGCGGAATCGCTCACGGGACGAGCCCTTCGGCGCTGGCGGGAGGCGGTGCCCTCCGTGCAGGAGTGAGCTCTCTCGCGGTCGCGGTCCGCCGCGGCCGTGAAATCGGAACGGAACGATCAAGGTCCGGCGCCGCGGGTTAATCCCGCGGCGCCGGGTGGCTTAGTTGCCCTCCGGTTTGCGCTTCTGGCGCGCTCCCTTCCGCGGCGCCGCGGTGGCGTACTCGTCGCTCGCGAGCGCGCCGTCCTGGTTCTTGTCCAGCTCCTTGAACCGGGTCCGGGCGGCGGCTGCGGACAGCGTGCCCTTCATCGCGGTGGCGAACTCCCGCGACGTCACCTTGCCGTCGCTGTTGGCGTCGGCGGTGGCGAAGGGCGGGACGGCGGGAGCGGGCGCGGCGGCCGCGGTGGCGGCCAGCAGGAGGGCCAGGGTGGCGGGGAACATCAGCTTCATCGGGATCACTTTCTCTTGGTGGGTTGTGCCTCCGACCGAAAGGGCCGGTTGGGCGGACGGAAGACTCGCGGCGCGTGCCTTCCTGCGGCCAGTCGCGCTTGTCCCCGAATTTGAGGCCCCGGGCGGCCGCTTGCGCTCCGGCGGGCGGCCCGTACGGTAGAGCGCGATGAAATTCACTTCCCTGCTCTGCTGCCTCCTCGGCTTCGCCGCCACGGCGTGGGCCGCCTCGTCTAAGGTCCCCGCCATTGCGCATGGGGACCTCGCTGCGGCCATCGCTGCGAAGTCAGTCACGATCCTCGACGTCAACGGGACCAGTTCCTTTAAGGAGGGGCGCATCCCCGGCGCGCTCGACTACGCCGCGCAAAAGGCGCAGCTCGCGGCGCTGCTGCCGAAGGACAAGGGCGCCCTCGTGGTGGCGTACTGTGGCAACGAGCACTGCACGGCTTACCTTTCGGCGGCGACGGCCGCGCAGCAGCTGGGCTACACCAACGTGCGCCACTACGCGCCCGGCATCGACGGCTGGAAGAAGAGTGGGTCGAAGCTCGACCGCGGCTGAAGCCGGCGACGGGTTTTTCATTCGGGCGGCTCTCTCGCGGGGGCCGCCCTTTTGTTTTTCCGAGGTCGGGGT
>SYDD01000195.1 GCA_005786775.1 Opitutaceae bacterium | reverse complement strand
TGGCGATCGAGATAACCAAGCGCAGGTTGGCTTCGACCATCTCGGTCTTCGCTTTGTGGGCCTCACGCACGTGGACGAACGTCTGGTTGACCACCGCGAGCAGGTCGTCCGGGGCGATGCGCTGCTGGGCCTCGATCTGGCGTAAGCGGGCGTGAACAGGCTTGGGGTCGAGGGCGGCGTCGCGCTTGGTCTTGGGATTACGTGCCCGCTCGAGCTGCGCCTTAAGGGACTCGATCTCTTCAAGGGTGGGACGCAGCTGCTCCAAGTACTCCTCGTATACTTTGAGCTTAAAGTAAAACTTACCAAAGCCTGACCGCAGGGTCGTCTCCCGCTTGCGTACCTTGGCGAGTACTTTCTTTCGCTCTGCCTCACCGCGGGCCTTCAGGTATTCCTCCCAGCCCTCGGCCACCGAAGCCTCCGCCGTGCTGGTGTTCTCCACCATCTTGGGCAGGGACTTGAAGTAAGCCTCGCGCGACTCGATTTTCTTGTCGATCACTAGGCGATCGAAGCGTTCCTCGCGGTTGATAAGCTTCGCGCCGAGTCCGGCGATGTAGCCGCCGATCGCGGACGCCTGGAAGAGCGCCTCCTGCGCCCTCAGCTCGGCCGTCTCGATCCGTTTGGAAATTTCGACCTCCTGCTCGCGCGTCAGCAGGGGCACCTGACCCATCTGCTTCAGGTACATCCGGACGGGATCGTCGAGGATGTCGTTCTGCGAGGAGCGTGACTGCTCTTCCTCTGCTTCCTCCATCCGCTGTTTGTAATCCTCGACCTGGTCCGGCTCGAGAATCTCGATCTCGAGGTTCTGGAGGATCGACAAGACGTTATCGATCTCCTCCTGGTTCTCGACCGACTCCGGCAGCGCCTCGTTGATGTCGTCAAAGGTCAGGTAACCCTGCTCCTTCGAGAGGCGAATCAGGTGGCGGATCTTGTCGTTGATACCGCCGGCGGGGATCGCCTCGGTGGCGCCCTCCGCGCCTTCCGCGGGTGCGGGCAACTTAGCCAGGGCGTTCTCGACCGCTTCGGCGGGAGCGGTATCGGCGGCGGTGGACTTGGTCTTGCGCGGCATGGGAGAAGGGCGTTGGAAGCATCCGGCGGCGGTCGGCTCAGGCCGGCGGCGCGAGAATCACGGGTTGGCGTAGCTGGCGTTGCAGGGCGGAGCGTTCTTGCAAGAGTGAAAGAGACGCAGATTCACGTTCCGCACCGGGGTTGGCCAAAGCAAGTTCTATTTGGCGAAGGCGGGGTTCCAAGGCCCGCGAACGGAGGCGCGCGAGGCCGGCCTGCGCCACGCGTGCCGGGTCGTCCACCCGCGGCGGCTCGAAGCGCAGGGAAGCTACCAAGGCGCGTTCCGCTTCGTCCTCCAGCAACTGGTCTAAATGGTCCCGGCCAGGCCAAGAACCTTGTTCAAACTCCCCGAGGAAGCGGTTCAGCAGGCGGCCTGCGGTATGGCCCGTGTCGACCCAACCGGGCTGCAGGGCGTGGCCGACCGCGGGGCCGAGTTCTTCGTGGTGAAGGCAGAGGGCCAGCAGGTCGCGTTCGGCCGTGAGGGGATCGGCGCGCGGGGCGGCGGCGGACGGGGACACGTCCGGGGCGGACCGCGGTGGCTCCGGGCGCCGCAGGCGGGATTCCTGGGCCGCCACCTCCTGCTGCATTACGCGCGGCAGCAGCCCGAGGGCGCCGGCGGCCTCTTGCGCCAGCGCGGCGCGCACGGCCTCGCCCCCGCTGTGCCCGATGATCTCCGCCACGGCCTGCGCCGCGCGGCCCCGCTCCTCCGCGCCCGCCCGCTCGGGATGGGGCAAGATGCTCGCCGCTGCGAACGCCATCGCGCTCAAGGCCCCCGCGCGCAGCCGCTCGTAGGCCGCTAGGCCCTCGTTCAGGAACAGCAGGTCCGGGTCCATCTTTCCATCCCCTGCCGGCTGCAGGAAGCGCACTTCGATTCCCGCCTGCAGGGCCAGCGGCAGCAGGCGCTGCGCGGCCTTGTGGCCCGCCGCGTCGCGATCAAAGAGGCATTCGACCTGCGGATGGTAGCGCCGCAACAGGGCCAGCTGGCCCTCCGTGATCGAGGTGCCCTGCGGGGCGATCGCGGTCCGCAGGCCCACGCTCCAGCAGCGCAGCGCGTCGAGCTGGCCCTCGACCAAGACGAAGGGCCGCCCGTCGCCGACGACCGTCCGGGCGCGGTCCAGATTGAAGAGCAGCTGGCCCTTGGTGAAGATCGGCGTCTCCGGGGAATTGACGTACTTGGCCTCCCGCGCCGGATCGTCCTCCGGGGTCCGTGCGGTCTGGCGCGCCGTGAACGCCACCACCCGCCCCTGATGGTCCCGGATCGGGATCATCAGGCGCCCGCGGAACCGTGGCCGCAGGGCCGCCGGGGTCATCAGCGCTTGCTCATGGATGAAGAACAGCCCGCAGCGCCGCAGCGCCTCCTCGGAGTACTTGCGGCGCAGCAGCGCCCCGCCCAAGCCGCCGCCGGCCGCGTCCACCGCGCCGATCTTAAACTCCCGCGCCAAATCGAGGCTGAAGCGCCGCTCCTCCGTCCAGTAGCGCCGGAAGTAGTCGCCCGTATCATCCGTCGCCAGCAGCGCTTGGTGGAGATGGTCGGCGGCCGCGTCGTGCAGGTCAAAGAGCTCCTGCCGCAGAGAGCGCTCCTCCCGGGTCGGGCCGCCGCTGCCTTCCTCGTACTCGATCACGATACCGAAGCGCTTACCCAGTGCTTCCACGGCTTCGGTGAAATTGAGCTGCTCCGTCTCGCGCACGAACGTGATCGCGTCGCCCGCTTTGCCGCAGCCGAAACATTTATAGAAGCCTTTGTCCGAATCCACGTGGAACGAGGGCGTCTTCTCTTGGTGAAAGGGACAGAGGCCCTTCAGCCGGGTGCCCCCCGCCTTGCGCAACCCGGCCACCCGCCCCACGACGTCCGCCAAGTTCACGCGCTGCTTTAGGTCGCGCACGCAGCTGGGCTTGATGACGGGCATGGGTTGGGAACTTCTCCGGTCCGAGCGGTTCCCTCTTCACCGCGGGCGCCGACGGTCCGTAGAAGAATGCACTTTCAACCCGGTCCCCCCGCTGTCAAGTTCCGCGGCCCGTGCGCCTCCCCCCGGCGGCGTCGCGGCTCCTTTTCCCGTCCCGCCGGCCGTCCCTCCCTTATGCGTCTTCCGCTCGCCATCCTGCTCGGCCTCGCTTGTGCGCTGGCGGCCCGCGCCGCCGCCCCGACCCCGCCTGCCCGCGCCGCCGAGCCCGTCTGGGAGGCCTCTTTGGCCCGCTTCGACGAAGCCACCTACGAGACCCAGGTCGAGCGCTTGATCTCCGCCTATGAGCAGGCCAGCGGCCGCCGCTTGGTCCCCGGCGCCAAACGCAAGGCCGGCATCAAGATCTACGCTGATTCCGGCCCCGGCCTTGCCACCCCGCTCCCCCTCGCGAAGGCCGTCATTTCCGCCCTGCGACGCCGCGGTTTCGAGAATGGCGATATCTTCTTGGTTGGCCTCAACGCCCTGCGGCTCCGGATGACCGGCTACCTGCCCTCGCTCGTCTCCGGCCGCACCCCTTTCTCCGGCAATCCCGTCTACGTCCTCGAGTCCGGCCGCTTCTACGACCCGGTTTGGTTCTACGACTCGCCGCTGCCGCAGCGCTTCGACCCCATCTTCGCCCAAGAGCAGACCAAGGGCGTCTCGCCCGACACAACGAAGGACCAGGACCGCAAGAGCTTCCTCGCCACGCCCCTGTTCCTCGAGGCGGATTTCTGGATCAACCTGCCCGTCTACACCGACCATCCGACGCTCGGCATCAACGGCGCGCTGGTCAACGCGACCCTCTGGAACGCTTCCAACACGGCGCGCTTCTTTCGCTCGCCCGCCAATGCTCCGGCCGCCGTCGCTGAGATGAGCGCCATTCCCGAGCTGCGCCAGACTTGGGCCTTCACGCTCGCCAGTCTCCAGCATTACCAGTTCGTGGGCGGCCCGTTCTTCAATTCGCTCTACACCGTCTCCGAGCCGCTGCTCTGGCTGAGCAACGATCCCGTGATGCTCGACTCCCTCGTGCGCGACCGCATCAACGGCCACCGCAAGAAGCAGGGCTTCGAGCCGGTGGACGAGGAGATCCGCACGCTGGAGTTCGCCGAGACGCTCGGGGTCGGGTCCACCAAGACGGCCCAAGCCCGGATGCTCCGGCTCGACTGAGCCACTTCCCGCTTGCGGCCGCCCGCGGGCCGCGCCCAATTCTTCCCGCTCCGATGTCCTCCGCCGCCTATCTGCCCTTTCTCCTGCAGGCCGGTCTCGCCGCGCTTATCACGGGCGTCGTCATCGGCGCGAGCCACCTGCTCGGGCAACGCTTCAAGCAAAACGCGATCAAGGACTCGGCCTACGAGTGCGGCGTGGCCGGCGGCGGCCTGCCCCACACCCGCTTCCCGGTGAAGTTCTACCTCACCGCCCTGCTGTTCATGCTGTTCGACCTCGAGGTGGTGATCCTCATCCCCGCCACGTTCGTCTACCGCGAGTTCCTCGCTGCCCACATCCCCATCCTCGGCCCGCTCCTCTTCTTCCTCGGCGTGCTCGTCCTCGGCCTCGTCTATGAGGTGCGCAAGGGCGCGCTGGAGTGGGAGAAGTGACCGCCCGGCCCTCGTCCCGGTCCCGCCCGATGCGCCTCGAGAAGATCCTCTCCCGGAGCCGCATCATCGATGTGCGCAGCCTCGATCTCGAGGGCGCCCTTGAGGAACTGCTCGCCACCTGCGTGGGCAAGTTCCCCGACCTCAAGCCCGAGGCCCTCCTCCGCGGCCTGCTCGCGCGCGAGGGCACGATGACCACCTACCTGGGCAATGGCGTCGCCCTGCCCCACGTCCGCGTTCGGATGCCCCGTCGCTACGTGCTCGCCATCGGCCGCAGCCGGGTGGGCATCCGCCACGACGGTGCCCTCGGCGACGAGCGCGTTCACCTCATCGTGATGCTGCTGGCCGGCGAAAACGCCCGCGACTACCTACAGGTGCTCGCGGCGATCGCGCGGCAGGTGAAGGAGAAAGACCTAGTCGACAACCTGGTCAACGCGGTTGACCTCGACGCGCTGCACGAGCTGCTAGTCGGCGGCTTCGTCGGGTTGGGGGCGGTCGAGGCCCGCCAGAATCGGGTTAACCGGCTCCTTTTCCGCCAAGCGGAGCGCGTCGCCACCGGCGCGGGCTGCGGGGCGATCATGATCTTCGGGGACACCTTCGTCGGGGGGCTCCAGCCCGGGGTCCTGCGCTCCAAGCTGAAGACGATCCTCGTCACCCGCTCCGCCCTCGAGCTGGGCGATCCGGGCGAGGAGCGGTTCGACGAGACGCTGCAGGTCCGCTCGTTCTCCAAGCAGCGGCTGGCCCAGCTGCGCAGCGCGATGCTGGTCGCGCTCACCCGCGGGGTGGTGACGTTCCGCGACCGCATCTGCTGCATCGGCGGGATCACGGGAAGCAACCAGTTCGACACGCTGGTGGTGGTCGACATCGAGCGCGAGTTCCAGACGCTGCTGACCGGTTCGACCGCCGACCTGCTCCCGCCCGACGTGAAGCCCGAGGTCCTGGAGCGCGTGATCGCGGTCGCGACCGAGCTGGCGGTCGAGGGCCGCGAGGGGCGGCCGGTTGGCTGCCTCTTCGTGGTGGGGGACAGCGAGAAGGTCGGCGGGCTGTCGAAGCCCCTCGTGCTCAACCCGTTTTACGGCTACAAGGAGGAGGACCGGAACATCCTGAACCCGTTCATGGATGAGACGGTGAAGGAATTTTCTTCGATCGACGGGGCGTTCGTCATCCGGGGTGACGGGGTGGTGGAGTCCGCCGGCTCGCTGATCCAGGCGACCGATCCGGGTCACGATTTGCCCAGCGGCCTCGGGGCCCGCCACGCCGCGGCGGCCGCGGTCAGCGTGGCCGCCAACTGTATCGCCATCGTCGTCTCCTCGAGCACCGGCCAGGTGACGCTCTTCCGCCGCGGGGTGATGCTGCCGCTCACCGAGAAACGCCGCTGAGCCGCCTGCGGGCTTGCCAGCGCCGGCGCCCGCCGGTGCCCTCGGGGATGGCCATCCTCGGCTCCTTCGCCACGGTCCGTTCCCAGGTTCCCGCCACCCCGGGCTTTGCCGCCGCCATCGCCTACGTGGAGGCCCTGCTGGCGCCCGGCTCCGCGGGTCGCGCCCGGTTGGCGGCGCTGGCGCCCGGCACCTCCGCCCGCGTCGAGCTCGGGGACGGGGTCTTCGCGATGGAACAGGCTTACCTCACCAAGCCCCGGGCCGAGGGGTTCTTCGAATCCCACCGCCGCCACATCGATGTCCAGGTGGTGGTCGAGGGTGAGGAGATGATGGAGGTGATCGACGCCGGGCGGATCACGCCGGCCGGACCCTTCCAGGAGGAGCGCGATTTCCAGGCCTACCCGCCCGCCACGGGAACGCTGGTCGCGCGCTTCGGCCCGGGGGATGTCGCGGTCTACTTTCCCGCGGATGTCCATCAGCCCAGCCTGCGCGCCGGGGACGCCCCGGTGCTGGTGCGCAAGACGGTGGTCAAGGTGCCCGTCGCCTGAGCGCGCGGGCCGGCACCGTCCCGCGCGATGAACTACCGCCACCAGTTCCACGCCGGCAATTTCGCCGATGTGGTGAAGCACGCCCTGCTGGTGGCCCTGGTGCGGGCGCTGCAGCGCAAGGACAAGGGCTGCCTCTTCCTGGACACCCACGCGGGCCGCGGCCGGTACGATCTCGCCGCCGCCGCCGCGGGCGACTCCCTGGCGCGCCGCCCGGAATGGCCGGACGGCCTCGGCCGCCTCGCCGGTGACGGTGCGGGCGAGGAACCGCTCGCGGCCTATCTGGGTCTGGTCCGGGAATTTGACCGCGGGCAGGGCAACCTTGCCCCGGAGCCGCGCTTTTATCCGGGTTCCCCGGGATTGCTGCGGGCGCTGCTGCGGCCGGTCGACCGGCTGGTGCTGGTGGAACGCCACCCCGCGGAATGCGCCGCCCTGCGCGCCTGTGCCGCGGGCTGGCCGCGCACGGAGGTCCGGGAGGGCGATGGGTATGCGCTCCTGCGCGCCCTGCTGCCCCCGCCCGAGCGCCGCGGCCTGATCCTGCTCGATCCCCCGTTCGAGGCCCCGGAGGAGTTCGCTTGGCTCGCGGCCGGGTTGGGGGAGGGGTTGCGCCGCTTTCCCACCGGCGTGTTTGCCGCCTGGTATCCGCTGACCCAACGCGCCCGGGTGGAGGAGTTCCTCCACGCGGTCTCCACCCTGGGACCGCCGCCGTGCTTCGTCGCCGAGCTCACCGTCGCGGGCGAGTCCGCCGGCCTGAAGCTGCGTGGCTGCGGCCTGCTCGTGCTCAACCCGCCCTGGGGCTTCGCCCCGGTCGCCCAAGCCCTGCTGGACCTGCTGACCCCCCGCCTCGCGCAGGCGCCCGGGGGCGAGGGCCGGCTGACGTGGCTCGTGCCCGATCGGTAAGGCTGCCCCGACGTGCGCCGGGGCCTCCGGTCCTGGGGCGGAACGCCCAGGCTAGGGTACGGCCGGAAAGTGGGTGGGTTCCCACTTGGCCCTTGATCCGGCCCGGGGCGCTACTCAACCTCCGCGCGTCTACCCCGGTCCGTGGCGGCTACCCCCGCTGCGCTGGTCCCCGGTTGCGCCCTGCGCCGGCGGTCCCCGGGTTTCTGCTTCCCCGAACCCCATCGCATCCCTCCAACCTATGACCAGTACTCCTCAGATCAGTAACGAAGGCACCGTGCCCAACGCCAGCCGGCTGTTGTGGGCGGGCTTTATGGCCATCCTTGCCGCCGGCGTCGGCTTCGCCCTCCGCGGCGGCATCTTCGGCGCCTGGGCCTCCGAATACGGCTTCACCGCCACGCAGCTCGGGGCCATCGGCGGCGCCGGGTTCACCGGCTTCTGCTTCGGCATCATCATTGGCGGCGTGATCGTCGACAAGCTGGGCTACGGCAAGCTGGTCGCCCTCGCGCTGCTCGGCCACGTGCTCTCCGCGGTCGTCACTTTTATGGCGAGCACCCCGCAGAACGCCTACGACTTCCTCTACTGGGGCATGTTCATCTTCGCCTACGCCAACGGCACGCTCGAGGCGGTGGCCAACCCGCTGGTCGCGACCGTTTACCCTCAGAACCGCACGCACTTCCTCAACATCCTGCACGCCTCTTGGCCCCTCGGGATGGTGCTGGGCGCCGTCGCCTCCTACGTCCTCGGCACCGTGATGGGCTTCGGCTGGAAGGGCCAGCTGGCCTTCTATCTCGTCCCCACCATCGCCTACGCCGTGATGTTCATGGGCCAGTCCTTCCCGAAGTCGGAAGCCGCGGCCAAGGGCACCAGCTACGCGGATATGTTCAAGGACGTCGGCATCCTCGGCGCC
>SYDD01000194.1 GCA_005786775.1 Opitutaceae bacterium | reverse complement strand
TTCGCGCTCTGCAACGGCCGCTGGCCGACCCAGATCCTGATCGCCACGATCTTTCTGGGCAGTCTGGCGCCGGCGCACCTGGCGGGCCTGGTCTCCGCGGGAGCGGTGGCCGGTGTCGCCTTGCTCGGTCTGGGATGCACCTTCCTCGTGGCGCTGCTACTGTCCCGCACCGTGCTTAAGGGGCAGGTTTCGACCTTCAGTCTGGAGCTGCCGCCGTACCGTCCGCCGCGGCTGTGGCAGACGCTCTACACCTCCGTGCTGGACCGGACCCTGCTGGTGCTCTGGCGAGCCATCGTGTTTGCGGCGCCCGCGGGCGCAGTCATCTGGCTGGTCGCGAATGTCCGTTGGGGGGAACAGAGCGTGGCGGAGGCGCTGGTTGCCGGCCTCGATCCCCTAGGTCTGGCCCTGGGGCTCAATGGCGTCATCCTACTCGCCTATGTCATCGCGATTCCGGCCAACGAGATCGTGATCCCAACGGTCCTGATGCTGACCGCGCTGGTGGCACGATTGGCCGGGGTGGGCGAGGGGGCGGGCGTGCTGGTGCAAGCCGATTCCCCCTTGTTGGTGGGCGAGGTGCTAAGGGCCGGCGGCTGGACCGTTTTGACGGCGGTGAACCTGATGTTGTTCAGCCTGCTCCACAACCCCTGCAGCACCACCCTCTACACGATTTACAAGGAGACGGGCAGCGGCCGCTGGACCGCGCTGGCGGCGCTGCTGCCGTTGGCCCTGGGGATGGCGCTGACCTTCGGGGTGGCGAGCGTCTGGCGCTTCCTGGCCGGCTGAGGGCGCCCTCCGGCGGGTGTAACTTCTCGCTTGCGCTCCCTCGCGGAAACCAGCTTTCTCCGCCTCCTGCAACGCACCCGTAGCTCAATTGGATAGAGCATCTGACGACGGATCAGAAGGTTTGGGGTTCGACTCCCTACGGGTGCGCCACTTTTTCCGGTCCTGAACGGCGGAGGGAGGCCCTCGTCCCACGCCTTCCGACGCGCAATCTGGCTTCCTTTACCCGGCCGCGTGGGCAGGCTCCGAGCACTTACCCCCGTGCGCTCCTCATTCCGCCTGCCGCGAATCGCCGTGGCCCTGTTCCCGTTCAGCGCCGCCGTGGCCCTGGGCCAGGTGGCGCCGCCCTCCCCGGCGACCCAGGAGGCGCCGGTGGTGCTCTCCGCGTTCCAGGTCAACACGGGCCGCGACCAGGGCTTTGTCGCCGCCAGCGCGCTCGCCGGCGGCCGGCTGGCCACCGATCTGGTCGATACCCCAGTGGCCTACTCGGTGCAGACCCGGGAGTTCCTCGATGCCCTCAACCTGAGCGACCTGAACGAGGCGATCAATTGGACGGTGAGCGCCACCACCACGCCCGATGACGGCGGCGGCCAGCTCTTCGGCGGCACCGGCAGCAGCACGATCCGCGGCGTCGGCGCCAACGCGGTCAACCGCAACTTCTTCACCGGCGGATCCAACCCCTCGACCTACAATCTCGAGCGGATGGACTACGCGCGCGGCCCGAACTCGATCCTCTTCGGCACCGGAACCATCAGTGGCACCTCCAATGCGGTGGTGAAGAGCGCCCGGGTCGGCCGTAACGCCACCGAGATCCGCGCCGAGATCGGATCGTGGGATTCCCTTCGCGCCACCGTGGACGCGAATTACTCCCTCAAGGAACGGGTGGCCGCCCGGGTGGTGACCACGTGGCAGGACACCCACACTTGGCGCGACTGGGAGCGGACGCAGCGACGGGGCATCTCACCTTCGGTGACGGTGGAGCCCACCCGTTCCACCCGGGTGGCGCTCATCGGCGACTACTACGAGCAGCAGGTCACCGCCGGGATGAACGCGCTCAACGACTCGCTCTCCGGCTGGGATGGCCGGACGGTCTACTCCGGCCTGCAGCCCGCGACGCTGCCCAGCCAGGCCGCGTTCGGCACCTCGCGCGTGGGCACCAACACGTGGGTCGTGTCCCCGGCCTCCGGCCGCGGCTTCGACACCGCGGTCAGCTACACCGGGATGATGCAGACCACGTTCTACGGCGGCCAGCGTCCGATCAACGGGGTCGCCGCCGCGAGCGGGGCCAATCTCGGGTACAACGGCGGGCCGCTCATCGATTCGCCGATGCTGATGCCCGGCATCTATGACGCGGCGATCCAGGGCTCGGCCTTCCGCGTGCCCCGGCGCTCCTTCACCAACCTTGGGCCGAACCCGACCTCGATCAACCGGTTCCGGGACGCCACGCTCTTCGTGGACCAGCGCATCGGGGACTCCCTCGACGTCCAGGTTTCCGGCGCGATCAACCGCCTCTTCAGCTACGGGCTGATCGATTACTATACCAACCAAGGGTACCAGAACACCTTCATCGACATCAACCGGTTGCTGCCCGACGGAGCCGCGAATCCCAACTTCCTCCAGCCCTACAACGAGTTCAGCCGGCCCGAGCGGCAGAAGGTCCAGACGACCAACCGGGCCTTGCGCTTGGCGGCCGCGTACCGCCGTTCCACCCGCTGGTTCGACCTGCGTGCCAACCTCATCGGCGCCCACGAGAACCAGGAGCTCTTCCGCTCCCGGGAATACTTCATGCTGCCCGTCGATCCAGATCCCCGGGCGTGGGGCCTCGTCACCAGCACCCGCACGCAGACCCTGCGCTACCGCTACTACTGGAACCAGCGGGAACGGGAGATCACCGAGATGAAGGCGATCACGCTCCTCGATCCGATCGCCGGCACCTCGCGTCCGTACAATCCCCTCTGGGTGCTCGGTTCCGACCGTAACGACGCGACCGTCCTCAGCGACGCGACCACGCGCTACTATCAGGCCGCCGCCAACCTCTCGTTTTTCCAGAAGCGGCTCATCGTCCTCGGCGCCTTCCGCACCGACCGCGTGGATCGGAGCCAGCGGCTCTTCCTGCGCCCGCTGGACCACCCGGCTGACTTTGGCGTGATCACCCGCGAGCGGTTCATCTACCGCCCGGACGCGCCCGCCGACTATTTCAAACTCACCTACGTCCCTAGGAACGCCGCCGGGGTCGCGACCGGCCCCGCGCAGCCGGCCCCGGCCACCCGCCCCCGCGATGCCACGACCGGCGTCGCGCTTCCGCAGTACGCACGGGACCGTTTCCAGGACGATTTCAATCCGCCGCCCACCCGGACGCTCAAGCCCACGCGCTCCTTCGGCGGCATCTACAATGTCGGGCGGGGCCTCTCGCTCTGGGCCAATTTCGCGCAAACCTTCAACCCGACCGACTTCTCGCGCACCACGATCGATTACGGCACGCCCCCGCCGTCGGTCTCCGAAGGCAAGGACTACGGCGTGCGGCTCTCCTTCGGTCCGCGGCTCTATCTCACCCTCAGCCGCTATGAGTCCGAGGAGCAGGATGCCTCCATCTCGCAGCCCTCCGGGTTCAGCAACCTGCAAACGATCATTAACACGAACGTCCTCGGCGACACGTCCTCCGACGGCCGGAACCGCCGCGGGATCGGCGATCTGCCCATCGCGTGGAACGACACACTGGACCGCAAGAGTCGCGGCTACGAGCTGGAGGTCGTCGCCAACCTCACGCCGCAATGGCGCCTCACCCTGAACTACGGCCTTGCCCACGCCGCGCAGACCGACGCGTACCGGCAGACCCGCGCGTGGGTCGACGCCCAGTCGGCCACCTTCGTCCGGATCCTGGATGACGCCGGGATCGTGGTCGGCCCGGACAATATCGCGCGCGCCGACCCGGCGCGGCCGAATCCGTTCAACGACGCGACCAATGCCCTCAATGCCTGGAACAGCCTGCAGGCCAGCCGGGCCAACTGGGTGAGCGGCACCCAGCTGCTGAACCGGCTCACCAAATACACCGCAAACTTCTATTCCGATTACCGGCTGACGCGGGGCCGGCTGAACGGCCTCCGGCTCGGGTACGGGATGCAGTTCCGCGGTCCTCAGGTGATCGGCTACCGTGGGGCGGACACCATCGTGAACCCCGCCAACCCCACCACCGCGATCGACGATCCGCGGGTCGACGCCTACACCGTGGTCTGGCAACGGGCTTACTTCCTTGGCACCGCCACGATCGGTTACCCGGTACGGCTCCCGGGCCGGCAGCGCGCCGACCTGAACCTCTCCATCACGAACCTCTTCAATTACGATCGGCCCCTGTACAACACGATCGGTCTGCGCGCCGCGAACGGGGATATCTCCTCCCCGGCCCGCGTGAGCTACCCGCGCTACTTCAGCTACGTGACCCCGCGCAGCTTCCGGCTTTCGGCCACCACCACGTTCTGATGCCCCCCGCTCCCCAGCCGTCGCCGGAACCGCTTGGGCCGCGCCGGGCATTTCTGCTTTCGGCGGGTGCGGCCGCGCTTGCCGCCTCCTGCGCCGCGCGGGCGGCGGGGGCTTCCCTCCGCACCCCGGACGTGTGCGTTTACGGCGGCAATGCGGCCGGCATCGCGGCCGGGGTGGCCGCCGCACGCGAGGGCTGCCGGGTGCTGGTGATCGAGCCGAGCCGTTGGCTGGGCGGGATGACGGGCGGGGGCCTCGTGCACATTGACTGGGGGCGCCCGGAAGCGGCAAGCGGCGTGGCGCGCCGGCTCCTAAACGACGGGCTCTCCGATCCCGAGTACCGGCGGCGGTTTGCCCAGCTCGCGCGAGAGAATGGCGTGGAGATCCTCTATGAGCACCGGGTGGCCTCAGTGCTGAAGGACGGTGGGGCGATCACCTCGATCCTGCTCGATCACGCGCCTCCCGATCGCTTGGGCTGCCCCAGCGGTGCGCCGCGCCACGCCTCGGCGGTCAGCGTCAGCGCGCGGGTGTTCATCGACTGTTCCTACGAGGGCGATCTGCTGGCCAAGGCCGGCGTGAGCCACGGGTTCGGCCGGGAGTCGCGGGAGCAGTACGGCGAGTCCCTTGCCGGGGTGCGTCCCCCGATGGCGGTCTACCCGATCGACCCCTACGTCCGTCCGGGCGATCCCCGCAGCGGGCTCCTGCCGCTCCTGCAGGACCACACCCCGGGTCCCCTCGGCAGCGCCGATCAGCTCACGATGGGCTACAGCTTCCGGTGGAAGTTCTCGCTCGACCGCGACCAGATCCCCCTCGGGCCGCCTGAGGACTACGATCCGCGGACCTTCGAGCTCTTCCGTCGCGCCTTTCGCCAGGGCATCAACGTGGAAGGCCGGCGGATGCGGAAACTCGGCGTTTATGAACCTACCCCGGGCGGCGTCCACACCCCGGCCACGGGCAACCTGACCCGGAGCCTCATCGCCCCCACCGTCTACGGCTGCAATGCCGGCTACCCGAACGGCGACTGGCCCACCCGCGCGCGCATCTGGAAATTCCATCAGGACTATATGCGCGGAATGACCCACTTTCTCCGCACCGATCCCTCGGCGCCCGAGAAGCTCAGGGTGCGGGCGAAGGCCGTCGGCTTCGCCCCGGGGCAGTTTGATGACACAGGGGGATGGCCGCACCAACTGTACGTGCGCGAGGCGCGCCGGATGGTCGCCGGGTACGTCGTCACGCAGCGGGATCTGGAGGGTTTGACCGATCCTAGGGACTCCGTCGGCCTGGCGTCCTACGGGGTGGACGACTGGCCCTACGCGACCCACCCGCTCAATGGTCAGGTCGCGCTGCAGGGAGGGGAGTTCTCGATGCTCTATCTCGAGGAGAAGCACCGCGGGATCTACAAGATCCCTTACCGGGCCATCACCCCGTTGGAGCGCGAGTGCCGCAACCTGCTCGTTCCCGTGTGCTGCTCGGCCAGCCACATCGCGATGACCTCGATCCGGATGGAGCCCGTCTGGATGGCCCTCGCCGAGGCGGCCGGAGTGGGGGCGGCCTTGGCGATCTCCGGCCGGAGCTCGGTCCAGCGCGTCGACTACCCGCGGTTGCGCGCCCGGTTGCTGGCGTTGGGCGCGCGCTTGGAGCGTCCGGACCCCAGCTGAGGCGCCCACTCCGAATCCGCCGCGCTAGACGTGGCGCAACGGGCGCGTTCACGGGGGAGCGTGGAGAAAGCCTTTCCGCTCTGTTCTGATCCCGTTCCGCTAGCTAAATCCTTCGGTTACTCTTCGGTTATCCTTCGATTTATAGCAGGTAAGATGAGATTAAATAGCTGATATGACCGAAAGGTGACCGAAGGATAACCAAAGGATAATTGGGGGATAACCGACGGATCACTGCAGGATCACCGGAGGCCGGACGGCCTGGCTTTAGGCTGATTAAATGCCGATGCCCAACGGATTGCCTATTTCGGGTGGTTTGGCCGGGCCCGGTCCGGGCTCCAAGCCCGGCGGCAAGGCCGGCGATCAGTTCCCTCCCGAAGGACGCGAGAGTCCGATCGATAGGGCACGCCGGGCGGGGTGTCGATGGGCCGCCCTCCGTAGGGCATTCGCTTTCCGCCCTCCCACCTTGCGAGTCCTTGGCAAAGGCGCA
>SYDD01000028.1 GCA_005786775.1 Opitutaceae bacterium | reverse complement strand
GCCCGCGTTGCGGTTGCGTTCGCGGGCCCGGTACGTCAGGTCTGCTGCCGTGCAGGCCGCCGCATTGCTCACCCTTTCCCCCTCGCTGGCCGCCTTCGCCCCGTTCTTCCGGCCCGAGGCCACCCCGTGGGAGTGGCTGCGGCGGATCCCCGAGGCGCTCGCCAGCCTTTCGCCCCCCGTGCCGCTCGCCGGCCTGCCGCCGGGCGTCCACGTCGAGGGTTCCGTCTGGCTCGGGGAAGGGGTCCGCCTGCCGCCCTTTGCGACGCTGATTGGACCGGCGTGGATCGGGCCGGGGACCGAGCTCCGCCCTGGAGCTTTTGTCCGCGGCAACGTGATCGTGGGGGCCGGGGCGGTGCTGGGCAACGCGTGCGAGTTCAAGCACTGCCTGCTGCTCGATGGGGTGCAGGCCGCGCATTTTAATTACGTCGGGGACTCGATCCTCGGGGAGCGTGCCCACCTCGGGGCCGGGGTCATCTGCTCCAACCTGCGTCTGGACCAGCAGGAGGTCACGGTGCGCCTGCCGGAGGGGGTGGTGGCGACCGGGCTGCGGAAATTCGGGGCGGTCGTGGGCGATGGGGCGGAGGTCGGCTGCAACGCGGTCCTCAACCCGGGCACGATCCTTGGCCGGCGCGCGCTGGTGATGCCCGCCACCGCCTTCGGTGGTTATTTGCCGGCCGCGACCATCGCCCGGACGCGCGGCGTCCTACAGACCTTCCCGCGCCGGGACTGAGCCGCGCCGCCTTTCCGGGCTTGCCGGGGTTTCCCCGGGGTCCCTACCTGACTCCTCCCGCGATGCGCACGCTCACCGGTATCCAGCCCTCCGGCACCCTCCACATCGGCAACTACTTCGGCGCGATGCGCCCCGCCATCGAGGCCCAGGCCCGAGGGGAATGCTTCTATTTCATCGCGGACTACCACTCGATGACGACCGTCACCGACCCGGAGGAGCGCCGCCGCCACACGCTCGGGGTCGCCCTCGACTGGCTGGCCTGCGGCTTGGACCCCGCGCGGAGCGTCTTCTGGCGCCAGAGCGATGTCCCGGAGGTGACCGAGCTGGCGTGGATCCTCGGGACGCTCACACCGATGGGCCTGCTGGAGCGCGCGCACAGCTACAAGGACAAGACGGCCCGCGGCATCTCGCCGAACTTCGGCCTCTTCGCCTATCCCGTCCTGATGGCGGCGGACATCCTGCTCTATGACACCCGCCGCGTGCCGGTCGGCCGGGACCAGAAGCAGCACTTGGAGATGACCCGCGACATCGCGATCAAGTTCAACCAGACCTACGGCGAGACGCTCGTGGTGCCCGAGGCGGAGATCCGCGAGGACCTCGCTGTCATCCCCGGCCTCGACGGCCAGAAGATGAGCAAGAGCTACGGCAACACGATCGATCTTTTCGGGGACGAGAAGGTGCTGCGCAAGCGGATCATGGGGATCGTGATGGATTCGCGGCCGCCGGCCGAGCCCAAGCCCGACGCGGACCGCAACCTTGCCGTCCAGCTCCTGCGCCTCTTTGCGCCGCCCGACGTGGCCCGCGACTTCGAGGACCGGCTGCGGGCCGGCGGGCTGGGCTACGGCGACCTGAAGAAGGCGTTGTTCGAGCATTACTGGAGTACCTTCGCCGCCGCCCGCGCCCGTCGGGCCGAGCTGGCCGCGAACCGCGACCACGTCGAGGCGGTGTTGCGGGATGGGGCCGAGCGCGCCCGGAAAGTGGCCCGCGAGGTGCTGGGCAGGGTCCGCCGCGCGAGCGGCCTCGAGTAACCCGTCCGCGGACGGAGGATCAGGCGGAAACGCGCCGCCCGACGATCACCAGATCTCGCGGTTGACCGTCGAGGATCGCCACGCCGGGAAGGTGCGCCCAGCGCGCGAAACCCTCGGCCGCGAACAGCCGCAGGCTGGGCTCATTGTGGCCAAAGATGTACCCGAGCAGCGTGTGCAGGCCGAAACCCGGCGCCCGCGCCAACGCCTCCCGCAGCAGGCGGCGGCCGAGCCCGTGGCGGCGCCAGGCGGGATCGACGTAGACGGCCACCATCGCGGTGCCGTCGTAGGCCGCCCGCGGGTAGAAGGAATCAAAGCTGAACCAGGCCGCGACTACCCCAGCGGGATCGGCCAGGACCCAAACGGGTCGGCCAGACTGGGCGTGGGCGGCGAGCCAGCTGCGGCGGGAGTCGACCGTGATCGGTTCTAGGTCAGCCGTGACCTGGCGGCTGGCGATGGTCGAGTTGTAGATCCGGACGATCGCCGGCAGATCCTCTGGCGTGGCGTCCCGCAGCTGGAGCGCCGCGGAGCGGTCTGGCGGCGCCGGCGGGATCACTTCTTGGCCGGGGCCGCGGGCTTCAGGAAGGTGATCTTGTCGACCATTTCGAGCAGCCGCCTGCGCAGGATCTCATCCTGCTCGGCCACGCTCTTCCCGAAGCTCTTCCCCTCGATCACCTTCTCGGCCAGCTCGATGCTGATCACGAAGACGTGCTCATTGCGGATGAACAGGAGGTTGCCCCGCTTGGCGATGG
The DNA here is from genome assembly GCA_005786775.1 of Opitutaceae bacterium. Classification (GTDB taxonomy): domain Bacteria; phylum Verrucomicrobiota; class Verrucomicrobiia; order Opitutales; family Opitutaceae; genus ER46. The sequence goes on along the minus strand of SYDD01000028.1, from coordinate 885 downwards.
GCAGAACCTCGTTGGAGACCGCGGGCAGGCGGTCGGGGAACATCGTGCCGCCGGGGACCAGCAGGTAGGTCAGCAGCGAGCCGTCGAGGACCCCGGGGACGAACTTGGCGCTTTCGATCTGCACCCCCTCAAAGTTTTGCCGGAAGTCGCTGAGCACGAAATTACTGAAGAAATAGATGAGGTAATCCTTGGCCCCGCGAGTGGAGTTCTCCCAGCGCTGGGTCGCATCCTGGGGGAAGGCGGCAATGCTCACGTGGACGTTGAAGTCATCCTGGAAGGTCACGACGTTCGGCGTGTCCGTGAGGTCCCCGCCGAGCTCGGGCAGCACCGGGATCGCGACCTTGAATAGCCCGGTCGGCGAGACGTAGGTGCGGCCCTCGATCCGGCCCTCGATACCTTGGGCGGGCAGGAAAGAGGGGGTAAGCGCGAGAACGAGCGCGAGGCGGAGGCGGAACATAAGGGAGGAGTAGCGCGCGCAGGCGGGCTTTCAAGTCAAGGGTTCAAGGCGGCGGCGAGCGCCTGCCAACAGGGGATGGGCACTTGTTCCGCGCGGACGCGCTCGTCCAGGCCATGGTTGGCCAGGATTTCCCGCCACGGGACGGTTGCGGGCAGCCGTTGTCGAAGGACGGCGCCGAGCTGCTTCCGGCGTTGCTGGAAGCAGGCGCGGAGGAGGGTCTTGGCGGGTACGGGGAAGCGGACGGGAGACTCCCGGAGGCGCAGGTTGAGCAGGTGCGACTCGACGTCGGGCCGCGGGTGGAAGCAGGCGGCGGCAACATCGTGGCCGGGGAATACCGCGTAGGCCGAACGCAGGAAGATCGAGATCGCGCCGAACGATTTGCTCCCCGGCTCCGCGAGGTAGCGCTGGGCGGCCTCCTGCTGGAGCAT